>NZ_BBTF01000012.1:0-92854 GCF_000876115.1 Acinetobacter sp. NBRC 110496 | reverse complement strand
TTGATATAGACTGGCTCTGGCTAATTTATTCTGAAAAAGATGTAAAAATAATTCACCAGTAATATAAGCTGGAATATACCCAATGATATAACCTACAACAATTGCAATCAGCATGAAGAAAAACATAGGAATAACCACACTGGGCGTGATTAAACTTTGTAAAAA
This sequence comes from Acinetobacter sp. NBRC 110496, assembly GCF_000876115.1. Classification (NCBI taxonomy): domain Bacteria; kingdom Pseudomonadati; phylum Pseudomonadota; class Gammaproteobacteria; order Moraxellales; family Moraxellaceae; genus Acinetobacter; species Acinetobacter sp. NBRC 110496. The sequence continues at coordinate 92,689 of NZ_BBTF01000012.1, read as the reverse complement.
ACGTGTTGGATGATCTAAATAAATTAGCATATGAAAGCTGATCACAATAATAACTGTTCCAAGGATTGGACCATAACGTGTAAATGCTGTTGTTGCGTTATTTTTATTCACTTGAGCTGCTGGATTTAGTTTTTTTTAATAACATGAAAGGGCTTCCGCAGAAGCCCTTTTAATTTTAAATCTTAAGACACTTTATCACCCGGTTTAGCGCCAGATTCAGGTGAAATCACCCAAACACCTTCACCATTACCTGCGGCAAGCACCATACCGTTAGAAATACCAAAACGCATTTTACGTGGTGCAAGGTTAGCGACCATTACCACCAACTTGTCTTTGAGATCTTCTGGCTGATAAAACTCACGAATACCACTAAACACATTACGTGGTTCAGCTTCACCGACATCTAAAGTCAATTGCAGCAATTTATCAGAACCTTCAACCGTTGCAGCTTCTAATACTTTTGCCACACGAAGATCAATTTTCATGAAATCTTCAATGCCAATGATTTCAGCTTCACCGACTTTTGGCTCAGGCTTTTTCTCGGCTTTCTTTTCTTTTTTCTTCTCAGCTTTTGGCGCTTCTGCCGCCGCAGCTAAAGAATCTTTAGATGCATCCACCATCGCAGCAACAGCTTTGGCATCAACACGTTGCATTAACGGTTGGAATTGAGCAATTTCATGTGCAAGCAAGATGTGCTGACGTGATGCAAAGTCAAAGCTTTCAAGCTGTAAGAAGGCTTGAACTTGTGCGGCAAGCGTTGGTAATACTGGAGCCAAGTAAATCGCAAGTTGGCGGAATAAGTTAATACCGACCGAGCACACATCATGAACTTGTTGTTCCTGACCTTCTTGCTTGGCAAGTGCCCAAGGCTTTTTCTCATCAATATACTGATTGGCACGGTCAGCCAAAGCCATGATTTCACGAATTGCTGCCGAGAATTCACGTGCTTCATAAGCCTGTGCGATTGAATCACCTGCATCAATAAAGCTTTGAACCAGTTCCGATTCTGCACATGTATCCGACAACGTATTATTGAAGTTGGTGTTAATGAATTTTGCACAACGGCTGGCAATATTCACCACTTTACCGACAAGGTCAGAATTCACTTTCTGAACGAAGTCATCTAGGTTCAAATCTGAATCTTCAACTTTGTCAGACAGCTTAGAGGCAAAGTAGTAACGTAAATATTCAGGATTCAAATGTTCTAAATAGGTTTCAGCTTTAATGAAGGTGCCACGAGATTTCGACATTTTCTGGCCATTCACGGTCAAGAAACCATTCACAAATAAACCTGATGGGGTACGGTAGTTGGCGCCTTCGAGCATTGCAGGCCAGAACAGCGCATGGAAGTAAACGATGTCTTTACCGATGAAGTGATAGACTTCTTTATCGCTGTCTTTTTTCCAGAAATCATCAAAACTTAAATCTGGACGTTTAGTTTTGATGTAGTTTTCAAAACTCGACATATAACCAATCGGTGCATCGACCCAAACATAGAAATATTTGTTTGGCGCATCTGGAATTTCAAAACCAAAATAAGGCGCATCACGCGAAATATCCCAATCCGATAAACCCGCTTCAAACCATTCATCGAGTTTGTTGGCAATTGAAACAGGTAAACGACCTTGGTCACGGGTCCATTTCTGTAAGTATTCTGAGAAATTCGGAAGCTTAAAGAAGTAGTGGTCTGATGATTTCTCAACTGGGGTCGCACCGCTCAAGGTTGAGCGTGGATTTTCTAATTCGGTGGCGTTATACGTTGTACCACATACTTCACAGGCATCGCCGTATTGATCTTCCGCTTTACATTTCGGGCATGTGCCTTTAATGAAACGGTCAGACAGGAACATGCCTTTTTCAGGATCGAATAACTGGGTAACAGGACGAATGGCAATATTGCCTGCTTCACGGTTTTTGATATAGATTTCTTCTGAACGTGCTTTGTTCTCATCACTATTGGTTGAATCATAGTGATCGAAATGTACGCCAAAACCATCAAAGTCACGGATATGTTCTTTCTGAACATTGGCAATTTGTTGTTCTGGGCTAATGCCATTGGCTTCAGCACGCAGCATGATTGCAGTACCGTGAGCATCATCCGCACATACATAAGTCACATCATGGCCCATTGCACGCATCGCACGAACCCAAATATCTGCTTGGATATAACCGAGTAAGTGACCCATATGGATAGGACCATTGGCATAAGGTAGGGCATTGGTGACTAAAATTTTACGCACGGATATTGTTCTCTCATTCGTATTTACAAGGCAGATGATTTTACATGACTTGACGCTGACTTGCACAAGGGATTCAGTGAAATCTTTTCAAGCTGCGTTCTTGTTCTATTTTGGCGACTTCATGCAAGCTTCACTTGCACTTCAATCAAAACACATCTGTTTCGCTGAAAATGGTTACATGGTTCATCAGTGAAAGGAATAGAAATGAGATCTTGGCATTTGCTTTGTGCATCTTTTTGCGCAAGTGTGGCATCGGTTTTGAGTTTTATCATTCCATATAGTTTATTTCTTAATTTTCAACAGAACCATTTATTTCATGTGGTGAGTAACGGCATGGAAGTGATGTTGTACCTCACGCCCATTCTTATCGTGCTTGCTTTTATCTGCTATGCAATTTTGTTTGCCCTATTGAAATTACCAACCAAGATTTTCGATCTTGTTCAACTCTTTAAAATAAGTCTGATCTTTTTTATCGCGTGGATGTGTTTGGTGCTGCTGATTTTATTTGAAGATCAGGTTAATGGCTTTGATTTTGAAACATTGGCCATGAGTCTTTTCATTTTTGTTGCGGTTTTACCTGTGCTTGCAGTGGGCTGTATCAGTGCCAATATCTGTTATGTTCTGATGTGCAAGAAAAAGTACACAAGTACTTTTAGTTAATTACTTTTAATTAACTGAAGCTTTTTTGTTTCGTAGTAGAAATAAACACTGTAGCTTTTGAGTTTAGTCTGATGTCCATTCAAGGTGAAATAACCTGAACAGGGTACTCGCCATTGCTTCTCTGTATTATCAGTAAACCCGATCCAAGCATGGCCACTAAATATAAACGTACGATCATCTTTCATTGTAAAGTCATCCAAATAGACTGCATCGCACCAGAATGTATTTTGACTAAAATCTATTTTAGAAAATTTCCAGCAACTTAAAAAAGCAATAAATGTTTCTAAGTCTTCACTTTGTTGATATGTTTTGAATCGAAGAATAGTTTGGGCAATATCACGCTCTATAGACAAGACTCTACGTTGAATTCTTCTTTTGCTGGAATAAACATATCTTGACCACTTTGCATACCGTTCCTCTTCTTGTTTTTGCTGTGTATGTTCTTCTTTATTCATATTTGATTTTGAGTAGTTTTATCTACTCATTTTTAAGCATGGAATTTAGAGAAAAGTATGCACCCCGAAGGATTACATACTCTGCATTTGTTTCACAGTGACACTATGCTTTGAATTTTTTCTTAAAGAGATAATCTTTCCTTTAGACAGGAAATGAATGTGATAGCTCTTTAAGCCGTCCGTTTTCGGATCAAGGGTAATTTCAGCACACATCGGCGTTTGCCAAAGTTCATCACTGCCCAAAGTACCTAACCACGCCTGTGCTTTTAGCGCCACAGTAAATTCATCTTTGCACTCAAGTTCAGTAATACTCAGTTCACTGCACCAATGCTCAGTTTTAGGAAATTCAGCTTTAGAAAATTTCCAGCAGATTGTAAGCGCCAGACTGCTTTCAACAGGGGCTTGATCATCACTCTGTTGATCAATCACTGGAATTAACTGTTCAGCCAGATCCTTTTCAAACGAAAGAATCATGTTCTGGATTCTTCTTTTACTGGAAAGAATGTAGTTCAAGCGTTTTTCTTGGGCTTGAAGTTCCTGCTGAATTTCTAAAAGTTCATTTTCATTCATATTAGGTAATTCTGACAACGAGGTCTATGATTGAGATATTGCGGAAGTATATCCGAACTATCTCCTTATATTGTTAATAGTTTTTAATACAAACTTATTGGTTGTAAAAATGATCGAAACAGCCCGACTACGTTTAAGACAGTGGCAAGCACAAGACTCTGCATGCTTTGCTGCAATGAGTACCCACCCTCAGGTGATGGAATATTTTCCTAAACTCCTGACCCGAGCAGAAAGTGATGCCATGATCGATAAAATGCAATCGATTATCGAAACCCAAGGCTGGGGTTTGTGGGCGGTTGAGCTAAAGCAAAATCAACAGTTTATAGGTTTTGTTGGTTTACATGATCAACCTACACAATTTTCCTTCTCGCCTTGTGTGGAAATTGGCTGGCGACTCGATCATGCCTATTGGGGGCAGGGTTATGCACCCGAAGCGGCTCAAGCTGCACTCGCATTTGCTTTTAATCAGTTGAAACTGGATAAAGTGGTTGCCTTTACCACTTTAGAAAATGCCAAGTCACAAACGGTGATGCGAAAATTAAGGATGAAAAAAGTGTCTGAGTTTCAACATCCCGCTTTAGCGACGGAGCATCCTTTAAGCTGGCATGTACTGTATGAAATTCTACGATCTGATTTTATTGAATAAATAGGATGTTATTCATTTATATGATTTTTATATCTAAAAATGAATAGCTTTAACAATCCGCAATTAATTGAATCTTCCTGTATCCCATTTGTTTCAATTTGCAGCAATAGACAAAAAAAAACTCCAAACACGGTATAACTAAGACTAATCCAAACAATATGTTTTTTACCTATAGTGAGGAAATACTATGACAAACGAAAAACTTAATGAATTAAAAGATCAGGCAGCAGAATTGGGTAACGACTTAAAATACAAAGCAAAAGAAGCTCAGCTACAAGGTGAAAAAGCAGTTGATGACTTAAAACATTCGGCAGAGGAATTGAAGTTAAAGGGCGAAAAAGCGCTTGATGACCTCAAGAAAGATGTGTCTGAGCAAAATGCAGAAGGTAAAGAAGCGCTTTCGAATAAAGTGGATGATCTTAAAACCAAATTTGAAGATACTCAAAATGCGGTTCAAGATAAATTTGATCACTTTAAAGAAGAAGCAAGTCATAAACTGGATGATGCCAAAGCCAAAGCAGCTGAATTAAAGGATGAAGCAACTGCTAAATTTGATGATCTAAAAGCTCAAGCCAGCCATAAGCTAGATGATTTAAAGAAAGCAGCAACAGATACTTTAAATAAATTCAAAGGTTAAGCTTACTAACCGACGGATCGACTGAAAATATTCCTCAAACATAGGCAAACTATGTTTGAGGATTTTTATTTTAATCTCTTTTAAAGAAGTTTCTTGCTTCGCCTATTCGTCCGTACAAATGAACTGTACAGGCTGGTTAAGATGAGTATCTGTGTATTGCTGGTTTTCGATATCAAAAATTCTATAAAAAGGTTGTGAACGTTTTTTGTCAGGGAAAAGCTGATTTAGTAATGATTTTTCTAACAGAGGCTGAATATCTTGGATGTAGATTCGACCTTGTTTATCTATATATAGTTTTACATTGAATCTGAAAGAATCATCTTCTGAGGGCGAATCTTTTTGTAAAAGCAAACAAGCCGTTTCGGTTAGGAAAGAGGGGGATGCTACTCGTCGAATACGCTGTATCACAGACTGATTTTGCATAGAGATAAAAGAATAAACTTGCTCATAGTCTGAAAATAGTTGTTGGGGGTTGCGGTCATGCTGCTCTGTCGAAGCATCGAGTTTGGGCAAATCCTCTGGTTTTATCTGTTGGGCAAGTGCTAAAGCATGGTGATTGAGTATGTCTGAGTTGCTTGGTTTAAATAATTGAAATTTCATTCCTTGTTTTTCTGGGATAATTCTAACAGAGACCTTAATTTCAGACCAAGGCTCTTGACCTGTTTGCTTATTCACCACAATTTCTGTTTGTGGTGGCAATGGGTAAGGTGCCCGATTGATAGATTCTTGGGCGAACAGGGGAAAAGATGTTAGTAAACTGCATATCACGAAATAACACCGTGTCATTAAACGCCCCTATGACAAGAATAACGAGAATGTGGCTCAAAGCGTAAACATCCATTTGCTGCAGCACACATCATAAGCTTATGAATATAACTTGTTCCGCTAGAAGAATGACAGTTGTTTACGATAGCCATATAAAGCCGAAAAGTTACTATAAAAAATGAGCAATTATCTGTTTTGATATGAGCGTCCATTCTTCAATACTGCTAAACTAACCAGACTCAGTGAAATGTTGATCTGTTTTTGGAGTAAACAAAATGTCGTGGCTTTCTTCCTTAAAATCTGTTTTTTCGCCAGCACAAGAAGTGAAGGAAGACGAGATTCAAGCAGTTCTACAAAATTATGTACTGCCATATTCAGACAATGCGCTAAAAGATCGTATCAGCCAAGTCAATGTACAAGGTCGTATTTTACAACTGACGGTGAATACCTTTCCTGAAGAAAAAGATCATTTACAGCAGATCCATGATGAGTTGGCTGAAGCTTTGGAAAAATGTGGTATCCAGGAATTAAACCTGCATATTATTCAACAAAAACATGCAGCGCATGGTGAAGCAGGTCATAGCTGCTCATCCAAGCCTAAAGCAGAAAATAGCAATTTGCCGCCAGTCATGGATGCTTCACCTCAAGTAGAAGCCGATCCTAATAATCCACCAATCCAGAAAGCGGCTCCGCAACAACGCGACGTCGCGGCACATCCTCGCATTCAAAATGTGATTGTGGTTTCATCTGGTAAAGGGGGGGTGGGTAAATCAACCACTACGGTGAATCTGGCACTGGCGTTACAGCAACTGGGTTTAAAAGTGGGTGTTCTGGATGCGGATATCTATGGTCCAAGTATCCCGACCATGTTGGGTAATGCAGGTAGAACACCGCAGATTGAAAATGAGCACTTCGTACCTTTAGATGCGTATGGCATGGCGGTACTGTCGATCGGGCATCTTATTGGTGAGCACAATACGCCTGTGGCGTGGCGAGGCCCTAAAGCAACAGGGGCGTTGATGCAATTATTCAATCAAACCTTATGGCCTGATTTAGATGTATTGGTAATTGATATGCCACCGGGAACGGGTGATATCCAGCTGACTCTGGCACAACGTATTCCAGTGACGGGTGCAGTGGTTGTGACCACACCACAAAATGTGGCGTTAATGGATGCCACCAAAGGGATTGAATTATTCAATAAAGTGAATATTCCGGTATTGGGTGTGATTGAAAATATGTCGACGCATATCTGTTCGAACTGTGGTCATGAAGAGCAAATCTTTGGGACTGGTGGTGGCGATCAGTTGTCTGAACAATATCAGGTCCCATTGCTCGGCCGTTTGCCACTGGATGTAAAAATCCGTGAACATGCAGATAAAGGTACGCCAAGTGTGATTGCCAAAGATACAGCGGCGGAGAGCTATCTCAATATTGCACAGGCAGTCCTGCAACAGATGGAAAAACTGCCAAAGCGCCAGAAAGATGATAAACGTATCTTCTAAATAAACAAAAAACCCAACATCAACGTGTTGGGTTTTTACTTTCTGATTTTAATTTTAGTGGTTTTTGTTTCATCGCTTAAAAGCGACTGAAAAACTAAAATGGTACGTTGCTTGCTTCGTATTTGCTTTTATTTTTAGATAGGTTCTCGATCAAGATGCAATTTAAATATTTTATCGGCATTGCCAGTGTCTGTACGGCTGTATTGCTTAGTGCTTGTAATGGAGATAACTCTTCAAGCAGCAGTAACCAAGTACAAGAAAAACCAACATTACAGCCCATAGTGATACAGGGTGCTTTACCTGTTGAATCTGAAAGAATGGCGGCAAAACTAGACAATGCGACAGTAGAAACCATTGGTGGCTGGAAGTTCTGGAAAGGGACCTATAAGGGATATCCTGTTGTGGTCTCTAAAACCCGGATGGGCATGAGTAACTCTGCAGCGGCAACAGCGCTTGCGATTCAACATTATCAACCAATTGCCATCATCAATCAGGGGACTGCGGGTGGACATGACCCAGACCTGCATGTGTTTGATATTGTATTGGGTAAATACACGACCAATATTGGTGCATTTAAAACACCCCATAAACCGATTGGTGGTGGTTCTAATGCACTTGAATGGAATGAAGCTTTTGATGTATTGCCAGATGATGAATCTGATCCAGAGCCAATTGCAATCCGTAAGTTTGAAGGGGACAAGGAGTTACTCACAGCAGCCTATAAGGCCAAAGTGAATTATACCAAGGGGCAGGTAGTCGAAGGGGTTATCGGTTCAGCGGATACATGGAACAATGAGCTGGATCGCATCAAACTTTTTCATACGGTTTATGGAACTTCGGTCGAAGAAATGGAAGCCGCTTCTGTTGCTCAAATTGCGCAACAATTTAAAGTCCCATTCCTGGGTATTCGTGTGCTATCGAATAACATTACCAATAATGGAGCATATGACCCTGCGACAGGTGAAGCATGTCAGGATTATGCACTCGATGTTGCTGAACAATATATGAAGGCAAAAGCAGCAAAATAGTTTTCTAGAGAGAAGACGTCATTTAAATGATTTCTTCTCTCTGATGTTTCCTTCGATTTCGCCAGCTTCGGATCACGATCCAGCGCCATAGCAGAAGAGTTGCCAGATAGAACAAAATCGCAAACAAAATCGCTTCAATGATCAGCCCTGAAACCAAGATTTTAGCCAGACTGAAATCAATATGGCCATGCCCAAAGTTTTTGATCCAATTCAAAATTTGATGCAATACACCCAATAGCATGTCTTTATTGATCATATTGACGTGATAAATTTTAGTCCCAAACCAAAAGCCCAAATAAAGAATGGGTACAACGGTAAAAGGGTTGGTGAGCCACGCCATACACAGGCCAATCGGTAAATTCACTTCAAAGAATAAAACTGTCAGAATAATAAACACACTGTGAAATGGGACGGGTAAAATTCCCCAAAAGGTGCCAATTAGTATTGCTTTTGCAATTGATCGGCGATTCACATACCAAAGTAATGGATTTAAGGTGCGTTCACCAAAAATTTTCATTAGCTTTAGACTAGCGACTTTCTCTGCTGAAGGCAGCCACTTGTGAAAGAATTGCTTAGGCATAAACGTTGCAATAAACCCAACAGGACAAGGAAACAGTTGATCGTATATAAAATAGCATTATTTACTTAGTGAAAACTTAAAAGAAGCACAAACTTATTCCTTTAAAAAACAAGCTGATTGTCAATAGGTTACATTTATTCTATTTATATGATGATTTTTTTATGCTGTGACTATTGAGTAGAGAGGGCTTGAAATCTATAAAATGCATGTAAAACAAAAGCTTAATTTATTTTTCAACATAAGTGCTTACAGTTGTTTTTTTGCTATCCCTTGAGAATTGGATTAATCTGAAACGATCTTGTAGTGGGGTCATTCAATGATTTCATGGTTCTTTATTGGTTTAGTCATCACCATTTTGCTGACTCCTGGTCCTACCAATACTTTATTAGCATCTTCTGGTATTCAGGTAGGATTACGTCGCTCTTTATTATTGATTCCCGCAGAAGCTGTGGGCTATATCATTGCGATTAGTGCTTGGGGAATACTGATTGGTAAAGTGTCTGCAACCTTGCCAGCATTGCCGATTTTCCTGAAATTATTAAGTGCGGCTTATATCGTATTTCTTGCAATTAAGTTGTGGCGTACTGCAAATCAAGAAGTGGCCTTAAATCAACCGACCATTCGACCTAGAGAGTTGTTATGCGCGACCTTGTTGAATCCTAAGGCACTGTTATTTGCCTCAGCTATTTTTCCTGTTGCCGCATGGCAAAACCAAGAAATTTATATGACGCATATGGGGAGCTTTGTTGGACTAATTCTGCCGATCGCTTTATTCTGGATTTCTGTTGGTGCAATGTTAGCGACCAATAAAGTGACATGGTTGTCTCAATCAAAATTACAACGTACTGCCTCTGTGGTTCTTATGGCTTTTGCCATCCCGATTAGCTACTCAGCCCTCATCAATTTATAACTTTCACAGCGCTATCCCGAAGAACAGGATGGTGCTGTTGTTTTCATTGATATCATTTTACGTTAAAGTACTCGCCAATTATTAACTTCGTCTATGGATAAAAAGTCATGGCAATAAAATCTGATCGTTGGATTCGTGAAATGAGCGAAAAACACGGCATGATTGAACCTTATGCAGAGAATCAAGTTCGTTTTGATGAAAACGGTGAAAAGTTGATTTCTTATGGGGTATCAAGCTATGGCTACGATGTCCGTTGTGCACGCGAGTTTAAAGTGTTTACCAACGTTCATTCAGCGATTGTCGATCCAAAGAATTTCGATGATAAAAGCTTTATCGATATCGAATCTGATGTATGCATTATTCCACCCAACTCATTTGCTTTGGCGCGCACCATTGAATACTTCCGTATTCCACGTAATGTTTTAACTGTTTGCTTAGGTAAGTCGACTTATGCACGTTGCGGGATTATCGTGAACGTAACGCCGTTAGAACCAGAGTGGGAAGGTCACGTTACCCTTGAGTTCTCAAATACAACCAATTTACCTGCACGTATTTATGCCGGTGAAGGTGTTGCACAGATGTTGTTCTTTGAAAGCGATGAAGTGTGTGAAACTTCATATAAAGATCGTGGCGGTAAATACCAAGGCCAAACTGGTGTGACATTACCAAAGACCTAATTTTTAATCATTCTAAATTTTAACCATTGATCAATGGGTCAATGGTTAAAACGTTCTAACTAAGAATTGAATAATAATTTTAATACTGATGTTCAAATTTACTTACTTTAAAAAATAATAACGCTCTTTCTACTTTTATTTTTAATATTTTCTCATTTTTAATGGAGGTGGTTTTTATCATTCTAAATAAGATTCTTATTTCACCATTGCCTTTGCTCTTCTTCCTTCATACAGACATTTCAAACTTACTCGCTCGAGCTGATTTACTTTATTACTTGGTGATGTTTTAACCATTGGTCAGGAAAATATATTAATTAATCAAACAATAAAGAAGATATGCTAAAAATAAACCGCAATTTTTAAAATATTAAGAACAGGTGAGAATAATTGTGAATAAGATCTATCAACTAGTATGGAATGCGACATATCTTTGCTGGCAAGCAGTGAGTGAAATGGCGAAAGGGGGCGTGGTTGCAACGCAATCAACAACAATCAAATCTAAAACCTCTATTGCTCATACAGTAAAACGAGCAGCATTCTTTGCAGTGAATGTGCTGAGTGCCAGTATTGCATTTGCAGGACCAACAGGTGGAGTGGTCAGTTCAGGAACAGCCACGATTTCAACCGCAGGAACCACCACCACCATTAACCAGTCAACCGCAAAAGCCGCGATTGACTGGAGCAGTTTTTCCACCAATAGCAATGAAATCGTGAATTTCGTGCAACCAAATAGCAGCTCGATTACCTTAAATCGCGTCACGGGGACAAGTGCATCCAATTTAAATGGTCAGCTAAATGCCAATGGACAGGTATTTATTATTAACCCGAATGGGGTGTTATTTGGCAGCACCTCGCAGGTCAATACGGCAGGTTTGGTGGCATCGACCCTGAATTTGAGCAACAACGATTTTAATAATAATCTATTTAATTTTACCAATACCAGCAATAACAAAACCGTTGAGAACCGCGGCAAAATCACAGTGCCTACAGGTGGTACAGTGGCCTTGATTGCACCAACTGTAAAACACACAGGCACGATTAATGCAACGCAGGGCAATGTATTATTAGCGGCTGGTGGAGATATCACCCTGAATCTAAATAATGGTAGTTTATTGGGTTACACCATTAATCAGGGCAAGGCACAAGCCTTGATTAACTCAGGCGGCATGATTCAAGCCGATGGTGGTAAAGTGATCCTGACTGCAAAAGGGATTGATGAATTAAGCAATGCCGTAGTGAACAGTGTTGGGGTGATCCAAGCGCAAACGGTGAACAATGTCCGTGGCGTGATTGAGCTTGGCAGTGATTTAAGTAGTGGTACGGTAAATGTCAGCGGTACGCTAGATGCATCGGCTCCGAATGGAGGCAATGGTGGGCAAATCAAAACTGCTGCGGCAGAGGTTCATGTCAGTTCAGGCACGAATATCACAACACAGCGTAATAGTGCGAGCAGCTTACCGCCGACCAGCAGTGGTTGGGAACTGAAAGCTAAAAATATCGATGTCGATTTCTTTGGTGGCAGTGTCAGCAGTAGCACCTTGGGTGATGCCTTAAACAAAGGTAATGTGAGCTTAAATGCGATGGGTACAGCCGAAGGCCAAGGCAATATTAATATCAATGATGCCACCAGTTGGAATGCCAATACAGCACTTACACTAAGCGCAAACAAAGATATTAACTTTAATAGTGACTTGGATTTAAGTGGAGATAAGGCCAAGCTTGCCATGAATTATGGTGCGGGTTCGGATTACAACCTAAATAATGGCGCCAAGATTAATATCAGTGGTTCATCCCCGACCTTATTGATTAATGGAACTTCCTACATTGTGATCAATGATCTAGGTGAAGAGGGTGATGCCAATATCAATACCTTGCAAGGAATGAACAATAACCTGACAGGAAATTATGTCCTAGGCAGTAATATTGATGCTTCTGATACCGTGAACTGGAATGGTGGTAAGGGATTTGATCCAATTGGTAAATTTGGTTTATCAGCTATAGTAGTTCGTGACTCAAACTCACCCGATGGTTTTAATGCAACAATCACTCATACGGATAAGCCATTTTCAGGTGAGTTTCATGGCCTAGGACATACTGTTAATAATCTGTATATAAACCAGCTAGAAACTTTATATTTTCCACAGCCGCCATTAGAAGTTTTACCCGTAACCATTAATTATTATACAGTTGGTTTATTTTCTTCAACGACCAATACGATTAGAGATATAGGTGTAACTGATGGAGTCGTACAGGGAATGAATCGTGTTGGAGGATTAATTGGTTATCAAAAATATGGGTTGGTTAAAAATAGTTATAGTACAAATTCTGTAGCAGGGTACAGTGGTCTTGGGGGACTTATTGGTCAAAGTGGCTCTATTGATGAAGAAAAAAATCAATTGATTTCTGGTGAGATTGTAAAAAGTTATGCGAAAGCCAATATTTCAGTTTTACCGATGGATAGAGCTGAGGATTCCAATATTAATATTGGGGGCTTAGTCGGTCAAAGTTTTAGTACTATAAAAAATAGTTATGCTACTGGAAATATTAATATCGATACAAATGGGATGTTTATTGGTGGGCTAGTTGGTGAGTTGAATAATGCTGATATTATCAATAGTTATGCAACAGGAAATGTAAATGGAAATATTATCTATGCAGGTGGCCTTGTTGGTTTATTTAACTATGGTCGAAGGGATTCCCAAATCATCAATAGTTATACAACAGGAAATGTAAAGGGTTCAATTGATGTTGGGGGATTGGTTGGGCGTATTGGTACAGGGGCTGTGATTGATTTAATACTAAATAAAGAGGCGTCAGCAACTGTAAAAAATAGTTATGCAACAGGAAATGTAAATGGTTCAAGTTATATTGGGGGATTGATTGGTACTACAGTTGCGGGGGCCTTTTTGGATCCAATATTAAACATTGATGCAGCAAAATATGTTTATGTTACAGATAGTTATGCATTGGGTGATGTTTCTGGTCAAAGTTATATTGGAGGGTTAATAGGGATTCCGTATGAAAGTACAATTAAAAATAGCTATGCTGTAGGCCATGTTTCTGGTCTGAATGACACAGGAGGACTAATGGGGGCTTTGCACCGAAGCACAGTTTCAAATAGTTATTCTTTAGGTAATGTTTCTGGTCAAAGCCAAACAGGGGGACTAATAGGGTTTTCGTATGAGGGCACAGTAACAAATAGTTATGCTTTAGGTAATGTTTCTGGTCAATATCAAACTGGAGGGCTAATAGGTGTCTCGACCGAAGGTATAGCTCAAAATAGCTATTGGAACACTGAAACTTCAGGACAATCTACCAGTGCAGGAGGGGTTGGAAAAAATACAGCAGAAATGCAAAAAATCCTGACCTTTACAGGGTGGGACATTGCTGATGTCTCTGTCCCAAATTCAACTTCGACATGGGTAATTGATGAAAATCACAAGACCCCATGGCTTCGCTATAATCATTGAGATTAAAACAGATTATTAAAATATAAGACCAGAGGCCGAAGCTTCTGGTCTTTAAAAAATAAGATATTGAATGAATTAGAGTCACAATGAAATTTTATTTACGAAAACAAGTAAGCAGACATAATCAAAAAACTCTTCGAATGATCAGTGGGATGAGTGTTTTAGTCATTATGTCTTCTATGGTTCATGCCGAAATTGTGATCCCTGATAGTGGTACTATTACTCAGCAATTAAGTCCTGAACAATTCAAAGAAATACCTAAAACAGATCAACAGTACTTTGGTTCTGATTCATCGCAGCAAAATTATAGTCAGGATCAGACCCCCATATGGGTCACAAAAATCCAGATAGAAGGCAATCAGCAAATTGCGACAACGATTTTGCATGATTTAGTCAAGGCACTAGAAAACAAAAATAATGTTATGGCCGATTTACAGTTCGGCGCAGAAAAAATTACCCAATATTATAAGAAGCAGGGGTATTTTTTAGCGAAAGCATATTTGCCCAAGCAAAAACTAGAAAATGGAACATTAATTATTCGTGTGCTTGAAGGCCAACTGGGGAAGGTTATTTTAAATAATCAGTCTAAAATTAAAGATAAGGTGATTCAACGCTACACAGATCAACTCCCTCATTATCAAGCCTTGCAACAACAGCAAAGTAATAAGACTTTGTTGCTTATTTCAGATTTATCGGGCGTGGGGCAAATCCAAGCAAACTTACAGGCTGGCGAACAGACTGGGCAAACAGACCTTGTTTTGGATGTTCTAGAACAACAGACTTGGCTTGGGCGAATCGGGATTGATAACTCTGGTAGTCGCTATACAGGAAAATATCGACTTTCAGGCTATCTCGAAAGTAATAGCTTGCTGGGCTATGGAGAGAAGTTATCTGCTCAACTACTTGGCAGTAATCAGGACTTGGTTTCTGGAAGTCTAAATGCTCGATTTCCTGTAACAGGAATGGGTTTATGGTTAGGCGGTGGTTATAGTAGAACTCAATATGAGCTTGGTGAGCAATTTAAGCAGTTAGAGGCAAAAGGAAGATCTGAAAACTATAATTTAAACCTTATTTATCCATTAATCCGAAGCCAAAAGTCGAATCTGAATTTGAAGCTGTTAGCCGAAAAAAGAAAGCTATTTGATGAAATTGCTGTAACAGATACAGAGACATTCAAACAGATCGAGGCGAGTCGAATTGCATTAAGTTTTAGTCGCATGGATGATTGGGGCGTTGGTGAGATAAAAGGGGGAATCAATCAGCTTGAATTAATTACGACCATTGGCAACCTGGACATACAAAGTCCATCGGCTTTGAATATTGATCGATTATCGGCAAGGACCCAAGGCAGTTTCAATAAATATGAACTGAAACTTGCTAGACAGCAAAGATTAACCGCATCCTCATGGTTCACCAGTGAGTTATATGGACAGCTTGCATCTAAAAATCTTGATTCAGCGGAAAAACTTTCTTTGAGCCAGATGCGTGCTTATCCAGCGGCAGAAGGGCTTGGTGATCAAGGCTGGGGAGTATCAATTAATTTTTACTACCAACTAACACCATGGCTAAATACGTATCTATTCCAAGATTTTGGGCGAATACAGCAAAATAAAAATCCGTATCTTAACGACAAAAATACCCGTGCTCTGGCAAGCACTGGGATTGGTTTTGGTGGTGGCTCTCAGGACTTTGATTACAATGCCACGCTTGCATGGCGAACTACCTCGGCAGCAAAGAGTGATCAGGATCAGCAACCACGATTTCAATTTGGGGTAGGTTGGAGATTTTAAGTTAAATCAACGATTAATATTTTCTGTAAATATTATTAATAATCTATATTTTAGAATAGAGCTATTCTTTTGTTATGACCTAATATCATGCTTAGATAAATTATATATGTGACTTGTAGATCTGTTTTTAATATATGTCAAGCGCTTAACATATAAATGAGGGTTGGAGTGTAACTTATTCTATGCAAGTAGAGTGAGATTTTTAAGTGACCTATT
The DNA here is from genome assembly GCF_000876115.1 of Acinetobacter sp. NBRC 110496. Lineage (NCBI taxonomy): Bacteria > Pseudomonadati > Pseudomonadota > Gammaproteobacteria > Moraxellales > Moraxellaceae > Acinetobacter > Acinetobacter sp. NBRC 110496. The sequence goes on along the minus strand of NZ_BBTF01000012.1, from coordinate 76,540 downwards.
TAAATAAATTTTATATTTATGGCCTAAATTGTTTAGAAAAATAAAACTAGTATTTTAGAATAATTAATATATTATTTAGAGATGATTCGTTTTTATACAGCTTCACAGCAGATAATGGATTAGAAAATCTCCTGTGATTAATTGATATAAAAACATTATAAAAATAAACAAATATGGATGTGCTAAACACGGAGGTGGGTTATGCAAGGCTTTAAATCCCTTCATTTTGCAATGTTGACTCTAGGTAGCTTGTGCTTAAATTCTGCTTATGCAGCGTCTACAACGTTGCATCGTTTATCAGATACTGAAATGTCTGCAACCACAGGGCAGGCTTTGTTGAGTATGTCTTATATTGCTCCTAGTGATACTAAAAATTTAGAAAGTCAGCGTACAGATGGCGATCCAAATCTTGGTTTTTATCGTTTAGGAATGGAAGCGGAATTAGAACTGAATGCCAATATCAAGAAATTACAGTTAGGCTGTGGTGGCGCGAATGGAGCAGGTGGATGCGATATTGATATAGATCATTTAAGTCTCAGTGGCGTTTCTGATACACGTGACGGTAGAGCAGGTTCAAGTGCAAAATTAACCAATCCTTTTATTGAATTTGCGATTCAAAATCCAAATCAGGCCTCGACTCGAAATGTGGTTGGACTCAGATTAAGTGCTGAAAAGGTTTTAGGATTATTGTCACTGGGCACAGAAAACTCGACTACGCCCAATGGAATCAATAGTCTTTCTGGGTATATGAAAGTTCGATCTGGAATTGGGGATACCGAAATAGAGCAAAGTAAAGTTAAGGGTTATGCTAATACAGCAGCACAATATATGAGTTTAGCGACCTATCCGATTGAAGGGCGTTTAATCGCAAATGTATTGGTTGACTTAGCTGATGCCGATTTCAGAACAAATGGTGGTGGTTTTAGTATTCCAGAAATGAATAATCTTCCGTTTGAAAATCCACAAATTGTCGTCAATGGTAAAAGGAATAGCTCAATAGGTTTAAATGCAACCGTCAATATTCCAACAATTAATTTAGGAACAGGAAGTGATTACCCTGCATCAGGTAGAACTACAACAGATGCAAATGGAACAACAACTGCAGTGTATACCGCGGGTAATCCAGTTGATGCCGTGATTACAGGATGTAGAAATTTAACTTTAGCACCAACATGTCTAGTTGCATGGGAAGGGCGGCAGTTTAGCAATATTAAAATGAGCGGCTCTGTAAATGGAGCGAAAGCAACGGTCAACTTTCAAGAGGCTTTAGGATTTATTCATCGCTTAGAGATTAATTCGGCAGCCTCTTTAAGTTTGCAAAAGCAAAATATTTTGTGGCCAGATTCTGATGCCGCAAATATTGCTCAATCTGGATGGTGGCTTGCTTTACAAGATCCTGTAAGTATTGGACGAGTTGAACCGACACAAAGACTGAGTATTGAACCATTGTTGGGGCAGTTTGCTACAAAAGCTGGAGATTACTTAAAACAGAATCCTGCGCGAACAAATGATCTTCTTGGTGTCATGACGGGTAATGGTTTGGATGTGGATATTGGAAATTTAGACTTGTCGAATGTTGCAGCGTTGCAGATGAATTTATCTAATTTGCAGTTGAATGGACAAAATTTTGCGCCAAACTGCTATGGGAGTTTAAGTTTCTGTTAGTTTTTGTATTAATAAAAAAGACAGCTTATGCTGTCTTTTTTATTTTATTCACCTTTATAAAATAGCTTGATCTAATTCTTTGTTAAATTCTCTTGAAAAGCATATTTATTTATCATTATAGGTCACTTTTATCGGAAAATATTTATTGTTTTATAAGCATTATGTTTATATTAAAGTGATTACTATCATTTTTATAAGTGCTATTTATTTTTAGATCAGGTTGCTATTGAGATAAATGTTTAAGCTGTTTTTTTAAAAAACTAAAAAAGGATTTTATAGTGAAAAGTAGATGTTTATTTATATTTTTTTTAGGGGTGAGTGGTTTTTATCTAGGTTCCGCTGGGGCTGCCTCTTCTACTTTACAGCGTCTGACAGATCATGAGTTGTCTGCAGCGACAGGACAAGCTTTAATGAGTTTGTCGTATATTGCACCAACAGATGCAACGAATTTAGAGACAAAAAGAGCAGGTGGCGATAAAACCATTGGATTTTATAAACTGGGCATGGAGGCGGAGATTGAACTGAATGCCAATATAAAAAAATTCCAGTTGGGCTGTGGTGGAGCTAATGGCGCAAATGACTGTGATATTGATATTGATAATTTAAGCTTAAGTGGTCTGAAACTTGATTCCAGTGGTAAACCGGTTGCGATGACAAGAGAAGAACGAGCCTCTTCATCAGCAAAATTAACCAACCCCTTCTTAGAGTTTGCGATAAAAAATCCAAATAGTGCAGCTACCAGACAAGTCGTAGGATTTCGTTTAAGTGCAGAAAAAGCTATTGGCTTATTAACCGCAGGTAATGAGAACTCTTCCACACCGAATGGGATCAATACAATTTCAGGCTATATGAAAGTTCAATCAGATAATGCTGGTGTAATTAAGGGGTATGCAACTACAGCGGTAACACGAGATAATCTATATGGAACGATGTACAATCAAGATGATCTGGTGATCACAGGTACGCTAAAATCAATTTTAGGCGCTAAAGCTGGCTTTAAAACGGTTGGGGGCGGATTTAATATTCCACAAATTAATAATAACTATTTTGAAGTTCCTGCAATATTAGTAAATGAGAATAGAGCTAAATCTAAAGTTTTGTCGGCTCCAGTAAAAGTTCCCAATATTTATTTAGGTAGTGGAGCGAATTATCCTATAAATGGCTCTGTTCAGTACAATCCAAATGGGCCACATGATCCTTCCTATCAAGAACCTTCAGGTATTTACACACAAGGAGGGTTAACCCAAGCTGAAGTAACCAGTTGCAATATTACCGCGTGTTTAATTGCTGGGGTTGGGAAAAGATTTAATCAGGTCATGATGAATGGTACGATTTCAAATATTTCAGCGAATCTGAATTTAACTCAATCACTAGGTTTAATTCATAATTTACCGATTAACTCTCCTTTCTCATTATCATTACAGCAAAATGCCTTACAGTGGACTGGTGCTAAAAGTGATGATATTGCCCAAAAAGGTTGGTGGATGTCATTTTCAGACCCTGTAAATATTGGTTATGTTGTACCAAAAGATCCAATTGATATTTCTCCACTCTTTCCTCAAATTGCAACTGCTGTTTCGGATTGGTTACGTGATGGTGGTGGGCATGAGGCCTATACGGGTGATATTGGTGGACTACTTGGATTAGGTGTTCTAGATGTTGATATTGGTACTGTAGATTTAGCGGGTAAGTCATTAAATTTAAATCTAGGTAATTTGCAATTAACAAACCAAAATTTTCAACCAAACTGTTTTGGTAATTTGAAATTTTGTTAATTTTTAGTTTGATAAAAAGTAACTAAGGTTGCTTTTTTATCAAATTAGACGGATAGAAATAATCTATCTGGTTGATTTTATGATTATTTGGCTTTTTCGGTAAATTTTGTTTTACTTTTTAGGCTATTTTTGTCGGAAATTGCCTATTATTTAACAAAAAATAGCTTTATATTGACACGAGACATAGGACACAGGGTTAGTTCGCTAATATTTTGTCTATAAGTAAATTTAACAAGGATAATTATTTTAATTTTAAAAAACTGAAAAGGAATTTTATAATGAAAAATAGATATTTATCAATGGCCTTTTTAGGAATGTTTAGTTCTTGTGCGAATTTTACATATGCCAACTCTGCAACTTTATATTCTATGTCCGATAGTGAAATGTCTGCGACTACAGGCCAGGCACTAATGAGTCTGTCTTATATAGCACCTAATGATACAGCCAATTTGGAAAGGCAACGTGCAGGTGGCGAACAAAGTGTAGGATTCTATAAATTGGGGTTAGAAGCAAAACTGGAATTAAATGCCAATATCCGAAATCTACAACTTGGCTGTGGTGGTACAAATGGCACTGGCGGCTGTGATATTGATATTAAAAATTTATCACTGAGCGGCTTAAATGATGGTGTCGTGAGTGGTTCTACAAATCCGAACGAAGGAAGCCCAACTTTTAATAATGGACGTGCATCGACTAGTGCGGAAATTACCAATCCATTTATTGAGTTTGCGATTAAAAATCCAAATAGTGCTTCAACCCGAGAGTTTGTTGGCTTAAGACTCAGTGCCGAAAAAATTAATGCATTATTAACAGCGGGTATTGCAAATGCAGCAACCCCATCGTCAACAGATGGGATACAAAGCTTGAGTGGCTATATGCAAATCGCAGGTACGACAGGTGATGTCTGGACAAAAGCAGCTACATTCGGAAAGAGTGATTCAAACTGTTTGCCTGGAATTAGTGGTCCAACGGCGTGCCAATCAATTGCGGGGAAATTGGATGTCGTACTGTGGGGCCGTAGAGATTTTGCTAGTTTACCTGCTGATAGTAATACGACGGGTATTACGGTTCCAAGTATGAATGTCGGATTTACTTTACCAGCATTTACCGTCAATGGTAATCGACAAACAAAAGCGGTTGCGCCAAATGTAAGCGCAACGATTCCTGAAATTCCAATTGCAAAAGCATCAAATTGTGTTGCTGGTGATACTCGAGCGGCATGTACTGTTAATTATGACAATGATCAGTTATATGTCAGTCTTAGAAAGGCAAGTGGTTCTGGTTATAATGCTGCCAATTTGGCTCAGACGGACTGTGTTGCTCTTTTGATCTGCCTTGTTAGTAATGCGAAGTTTAAAATGGGAGCAGATTCAAAACTAACTAACTTAAATATAGACATTACCTTTGAACAAGCATTGAGTATGATTCATAACATACCTTTAAAAGGAACGGGTGGATACTTGGCTTTGCAAAAACAAGCTTTGCAATGGCCAGGTGCAAATGCCGATGATATTGCGCAAAAAGGTTGGTGGATGTCATTTGCTGAGCCAGTACAATTAGGATATCTAAAAGCATCACAACAAGTTGATATTAGTGGCGTCTTACCTCAGGTTTCTACATTTGTTACTCAGGCTTTATATGCAGGCGACCCAATCAATATTAATTTAGCCGATGCGGCGGGGGCCTTAACGAATAATCCAATTGTTAAAAGCTTAACCATACCAGTGGGCACCAGCACTGCAACACTAACTCTTCAAAATCAACAGCTTAAAAACCAATCTATTCCAACAAACTGTTATGGCAGTTTAACATTTTGTTAATTCTCTTTCTTTTTGAAAAGACAGCATAAGCTGTCTTTTTTTTATGTAGATGGAAACTCTCTATCTGAAAATTTTACTGTTTGGTTCATTATTGAATGTCACTTATAACTTTATAGGCCATTTTTATCGGATATTGTCTATTATTTAACAATTTTTGAGTTTATATTGGAAAGCGTAATATGGCATGTGGTTAGCTCATTAACCTTATTTGTCTATAAGTGGAGTTCATGGAGATAAGTATTTCACTTTAAATTTTAGAATCTAAAAGGATTTTTATAATGAAAAATAGATATTTATCTATGGTTCTTTTGGGAACTATGGGGTTGTGTGTAAATTCTGCATATGCGAGTTCTACCACTTTGCAGTCAATGTCAGATAGCGAACTTTCAGCGACTACAGGTCAGGCTTTAATGAGTCTGTCTTATATCGCACCTACGGACAATGCTAATTTAATGAAAAATATTGCTGGTTCCAATAATATTGGCTTTTATAAATTAGGTATGGAAGCCAAAGTTGAACTTAATGCAAATATTAAAAATTTACAGTTAGGTTGTGGCGGCATGAACGGTGCTGCTAATTGTGATATTGATATTAAGAATCTTTCTTTAAGTGGTTTGCCTGATAGTTATGATGCAAATGGTAGTCCTATTTTTAATAGCCGTGCATCTACAGATGCGACAATTACAAACCCTTTTATTCAATTTGCTATCCAGAATCCGAATTCTGCTTCAACACGACAAGTGGTTGGTTTACAGTTAGGAGCTGCCGCTATTAGTGGTTTATTGACTGCCGGAACAAACAATAGTGCGACTCCATCGACAACAGATGGAATCCAAAGTTTAAGCGGTTTTATGCAAATTGCCAGCACCACAGGTACTGCAGTGACTCAAGCTGCAACTTTTGGTAAAGGAGCTAGTAATCAGTCACTTAGCGGCTATGCAAATATTTCTGGTTTAGGTAATGCATCATTTGTGAGTGACCCGTCTAATAGTAAAACAACCGGGATTACAATTCCAAGTATGACCGTTCCATTTACACTTCCTTCCTTTAGTATTAATGGTGTGAGACAAACTCAAGCTAATGTACAAAATATTATGGCGAATATTCCGATTATTCCAATTGCGCCACAAACAGGATGTTCAGGAAATATTACGGGGACAAATTTAGCTTGTGGTTCTGGAAACACAACTTGGGGAAATGATCAATTATATGTTGATTTAGGGTGTAATGCCCCAGGTTCAGGACTTTGTGGGCTGATCACCGCCGCAGTACCCAATACCATATTTAAAATGGCAAATAACTCAAGCATTACCAACTTGAAAATGAATATTACTTTTAACCAAGCACTGAGTATGATTCATAACATACCACTTACAGGGACAGGTGGATATTTATCTTTGCAAAACCAACAACTTCTTTGGCCTGGTGCAACTGTTGCTACCTCTGATCAGGGAATCAATAATTTGAATGCGATGAGCAGTGGAACGGATGTAGCGCAACCTGGATGGTGGATGTCTTTTGCCGAGCCAGTACAGTTAGGTAAATTAAATGTGACTAATCCTGTAGATATCAGTTCGGTGCTGCCGCAAGTTGCAAAAATGGCATCCGATCAATTGAAAACGTCTCCATATACATATGTTAGTTTTGGATCGGCGATTGGAGCTTTAACCGGAGCACCAATCGTGCAACAAATTAATATTGATTTAGGGGCATATACAACAACCAATCCTGCAACTTTAACACTACAAAATCAGCAGTTAAACAACCAAAAGGTTGTTTCAAACTGCTATGGCTCATTATCATTCTGTTAATGTCTATGCAAAATTGAACTATTTAAAATGGAATTTAAGTGGAAGTTATAAGCTTCCACTTTTTATTTATATTGAAGGGAAGTCTGATGCTAAATTTAAGAGGATTAAATCGAGTCGCGGTTGTGGGAGGTGGGACAGCAGGTTGGTTTGCAGCCTTGCAGCTTAGGCAGGTGTTTGGCCCATCTGTTGAGGTAATGGTTATTTCCGCGCCAGAGATTCCGATTGTTGGTGTGGGTGAAGGTGGGGTACTCAATTTACTGACGGTATTGCGTGATTTAGAGATTGATTTAAAGGATTTTATAGATAAAACAGGGGCTACACTTAAATTGGGGTTTCGCTATGAACGTTGGCGAACGGGTAAAGAAGATGACTATTACTACCATCTTTTTCCGCTTCCAACAGAAGACTTTGCATGGAATGAATTTGGATTTAATCCTTATTTATCTGGACTATTTAATCATGGCATAGATGTTAGTCGCTATATGGCATCTTATCAATTTAGTGAAGATCGTAAACCTTTTCAGGAGGTTTTACAGATTTTATTAGAAGGAAAAAATAATTTTGGAGCTTCGCTGCATTTTGATACTTTTCGGGTTGGTCAATATCTAAAGAAAATTGCTCTATCTAGAGGGATAGTTCATATTGAAAATAAAATAGAGGATTTTGAACTCGACCCTGCAACAGGCTATGTCTCTGCAATTCAATGCATAGATCAGAAGATTAGTTGTGACTTTGTCATTGATGCCTCTGGATTTTCAAAACTCTTGATCGGGAAAAAATACCAAAGTTATTGGTGCTCTTTTGCTGACATTTTACCGATGAATAGAGCTTTACCTTTTCATTTACCGCATAAGAATAAAATTGAGTTGGTGACAAGAGCGACTGCCTTGAGTTCGGGCTGGGTATGGCAGATTCCACTACAAGAACGGATAGGTGCGGGCTATGTCTATCATGATCAATTCATTACAGATCAGCAAGCGCAGCAGGAAGTTGAGCAATGGTTGGGCTATTCAATCAATCCGGTTAAACCTATCGCATTTGAGGCAGGCTATTTTCAAGAGGTCTGGATCAAAAATGTCGTAGCTATTGGTTTGGCATCGGGTTTTATTGAACCATTGGAGGCAACGTCAATTGGCCAGATGCTCAGTCAGTTAGCGTTGTTGATCTCATTTATTCAAGAAAATCATGGGGTGATTTCACAGCAGAATATAGATTTTTATAACCAGCAAAATGCCCAATATTGGCAGGGTATACGTGATTTTATTCGTATGCATTATGATACTGGACGGTCAGACACCCCATTTTGGCAATATATGCTGACCGTACCACAGTCAGAAAGCTATCAAGAACTAAAAAAATGCTGGCTACATCGGACACCACGAGATATTGATTTTGTAGAACATAGTATGGGAGGGATGTCGATGTTTAGTGCTGCCAGCTGGTTTGCTGTGGGGGCTGGGGTTGGGGTCATCAAGCCTGAAGCGACTTCGGCGGAACTCTATGCATTGTCACCAGAAAAAAAGCAGAAATTAGCGAAGTATTTGCAGGAAATAAAGCAACAGTTAGCACTGTGATTTGTTGCATGTGTTCAGGGCAAAGTTATATTTATTTTCATACATCGGAAAAATGTAACTTTTAACGGGTTTTTTTTGCATTTGCGTAAATAGTAGGCATAATAAAAACTGAGATTGACTAGGTGGATTTGGCCTAAGTTTGGAGTGGTGCTTGGAAGCATATCTTTGACTGTGATTTTTCGCAGTAGGAAGTCACTCAGCAAGATTTAGAAAAATAATACTGGTGCGGAGCATCGTGTAACAGGAAGGTCAAGATGACGACATTTCATACGGTATCATTTAAACGAACTGTTTTAGCAACGTTGATTGGCTTATGTTTAAGCCGATACGCTTTTGCATTGCAGGAAATTTCAGATGAAGCTCTAAGCCAGACAACAGGTGAAGGGATTGCGATTTTACCCACCAATTTTGATTTTATTTTTCGTGGTGCAAATACGGGGAACGAAACCAACACTGCTTTGCTGAATGATCGTAGTAAAGATACGGGTTATATCCATTACCTGCCTGTTGGTGGTCTGACGTCACTTGCTCAGGATACCAATAAAGATGGTGTTGTGAATGGATCTGACCATTCAGTAGGTAAGGCTGATATTTATTTATATGGTCTTGCTTTATCGAAAAATAATAGTAATGACACAAATAGTCGTTTTGATTCAGTTTCGCCCCAGATAGCAAGTTGGGGAACAGCTGAGAATCCATGGGTACTAAAAGCAAAAACAGCAGCAAATGTACCCAACTTTTCTGGCGTTGATGGGGCTGTTACCTATCTGAATCTAGAAGCGCCGTTATATGAAACAGGCACTAAAACTGGGGTCGATGCCTATAATTTAAAGCTTGCTTTCTGGGCAGATGCTTTTGTTCGTGACCAAAGTAAATCTGATGGCGCTGCTGATCAATTTAATTTGGGTGAATTATTTAGTACCAGTGATCCAAATCGTGCAAATCGCCTAAGATTACAGGCAATTATGAATGGTTTTAGTATCAATGGTAGTAACTTGCAAGTCTTTCAGACTCTAGCAGGTTCAAGTAATGCCAATGGTATGAGCTCTTTTTATAATAATACTTTAGGCCTCGCAGGCGTTATTCGTATCAACAGTGGGGATGGTGCGAACCTAAAAGCGACATATACCGATACCCAATTGGGAAGTATTGGAACGACATCGGCATGGACGACCATTCATAATGGACAGGATGCAACCTTAGGAACATCGAAAACAGCTGCGACAGGCAGTTGTGGTAATACGGGAACAGGTTCGTTTGACAGCACATCTGCAGGATGTAAGTTTATTGTTCAAAAGCAGACTCGAACAGATACTCAGCAAATCAAACGCGTGTGGAATGTGCCTACTAACAGTGTTTTAAGACTCAGTACACGAGAAACGTCAGCTTACGACTGTTCGACCAATCCTGCTAAATGTCTGGAAACACCCGCATTGTCAAGTGGCGCAACAGCACCCAGTTTTGATGCCAATGAAGGCATATTTATTTATAACCCGAATATCAACCTGGTATTAGGTGGCTTATACCAACCTGTTATTCTAGGCTCGAATGGCCGAAACTTTAGTCTGGAAATTGCTCGTATTCCAAATAATCCTGCAGTTTATAAGAAGATCTATACCGATTATACAGGCGCGGATCCGTCTTACTTAGGTTCAACCTGTAATGTCTATCAATGTGGTACTTCTGACATCGCAGGTTATCAGGGTGGTTCAGCACGTATCGATTATTCGACCTCGGCACTTTCAGGCAAGAAGCTGGCAACGCATAGTAGTATTAGCCTAGGTTCTGTTTATAGCGGTGATGGTGGTAAAACTTTACAGGCTTATAAAGGAACTGCTGGCGTTGATGATGCTGTCGGTATTTCTTTTGGGAATATGCAAAATCCAGCGGGTATACTGAGTAATGTCACAACCAATACCGCAACACAGATCCGTTATGCACAACGTGAAATGAATACCTCTACTTGGCTCACCAGTAGTAGATGTACGGGTAGTTCATGGGGGACTTGTAATAGCGTAAACGATACAACTGGTTATTTATATCAATGGCAATACTATAATAGTTCTGGCACATTAGTGAATGGAAATGTGTGGACTACTACTCCGACTGGCGTAGATAGTTGTATGGGTGGTGCATCAAATTGTAATAGGACTGCTACTGATACTTCAACACCAAAATATGCCACTGTTGGTAACCGGACATGGTCGGATAGCAATTTAAATAGTGGGGCGTGGCGTACCACAGCTAATCCGATTTTAGACAGTTTTATTGGATCATCCAATGGAACAACAGGTGCTGTAATTCCAACAACCAACACTGCACCAACCCCAACAATTCCAAATAACAATATGGGTTCGGCAGTCATTGATGGTCTACTTATTCAGCATCTAAAAATTACAACGACAGGGCTATAGGAGCATATACATGAAAAAAATACTTGTTTTGCTCTTATCGTTAACCTCAAGCTTATCTTATGCCGAATTACAAGCTTTAGATAATGAAACACTTCAGTCTATACGAGGACAGGGTGGAGCAGACTTATCCTTAAAGGTTTCTTTAAATCATGATGTACTCACAGATAATGCCTTGTTGACTGGTACAACACCGACCTTTAACTGTACAAATTTGGAATATTGCCGCTTAGCCGTTTCTGTAAATAAACGTTTTGTTCAATTTCAGTCGGGTGATTCAGCTGATGTTTGGTCTTTAGCGGCAAGTGATCCAACCAGTACAAACAAAGCACGTAAATTGTGGGTGGTATTTAAAGGCTTGCAAGGGACCTTGAATATCCAAAAAATTGGTCTAGAGGGGATTGATTTAAATTATACCAAGTATGTAAATGGAGCAGCGTCTGGTTCAATGATTAAACCTGCAATGCAGTTTTCATTTGATCCGACTAAACCGATTCAAATTCGTGATTTCGGTTTTAATGCTTTGTCGATAGAACAGGATAAGGTTCTATCTTATTTTGATGCATCAGGAAAACTAGTCGAGGAAACCAGTAGCAATCCGCAAGATTATGGTTTTTTAAAAACAGCAACTTATAGTGCAGTCCCACAAAGTACTGGTGCAACAGGCACAACTGCAAATAATTATGATACCAATAAAGAAACCGGTTTTATGGGATTGAAAATGAATGGCAACCTTGCAATGGAAGGCAAAGTTCAGATTTTTGCTTGTAGTAATCATGCACGTTGTTAAATTTATCGGTTTCAAAGGATTGAGCTATGAAAAAAAATAATCAAAAGCTGCATAAGGAATGCTTTGTACTGAATGCACTTGCAACAAGTCTGCTATTGATTAGCCATTCTGCATATGCCTTGCAAGAACTTGATGACAGATCTCTAAGTAATGTCAATGGCCAAGATGGCCTGCATGTCAATTTAGACTTTAAAGAAGTGAATGTCGGGACATTCTTCTGGCAAGATAATGCTGGACGAGGCAGTGCAGGAAAAACAACGGATACGACTTTGCGTGCTGAAGGGGAAAATTTTAAAATCCAATCGCATACGTCAACACCTACAGTAAATCCTAATGTCGATATTAAACTGAATAGTGGTAGTCAAGCTGGTAAGACAGGTCTGGATTTTAATTTAAAAGTTGCACCTGTGTTGATCAGTATGAATAAGTTCAAAGTCTGTGATACAACGGTATGTGGTAGTCCCGTGGGAGATATTGCTGTACAAACCAACTCAGACACCAGTATCAGCTTTAAAACAAGAGATGGCCTGTTTAGTAAAGATGGCCAGAGTGAGCTAGTCTTTAGTTCAAGAAATGCGAACATCTATTTAGGTCAAAAGACTGGACCATCAACCAGCCAAATTCTTAATCAGTTGATTCTGAAGAATTTCAATTTTAATTTCGCCGCTAAAGGCGTGATGTATATAGATGGCACAGACGGTTTTATTGTGAGAACCAATGCTGCTAATGCTCCCAATGCTGTGATTAACTATAATGCAGATGGCTCGGTAAATACCGCAACAAGTACCAAACCAAATTCAACGTATGGTTATGTTGATTTTACCCGAGTCACAGACCCTGCCAATGCTGGAACAATTACAGGAAATACCTATTCCGCTACGGCAAGTAATGCGGGTTTAAATCTTGAGTTTATGCTCAATAAGAATGTCAACGCTAACACCCCTTATTCAGTAGATGCAACAAAAACGCCACTGAATGGGCAACTGACGTCAGACACTGCAAAAGGTCTTATTCGTCTCGGTGCAAGTGGCCGTATGGTCAATGGCTCAGTACAGGTGAGAGGAACAAACTCCAACAGCTTTGATAGTGGTGTGAATAACGGGACATTACGGACAGATCCTGTTTACAATGTGCCTGCGAATCAATATGGTAATCCTGACAATACCAATATTCTAGGTAAAGCCAATAATGCGGTTAGTGCTACTGGTTCACAAAATATCATCGGGGATACGGGTATTGCTTTCCGTATGCGAGCGGATTTTACCAAAAAGAATGATCCGATGCTGGAAGGGGATAATTCTAAGGCGACCACTTTGGAAATTGGTGGAGCTGGCTTTAATACCTATGGTTTTGAGTTTGGAGAACTGACAGGACTGAACCTGCAAAATCGTGGTTCATTTGATACTGGTAATGTTTATTTAAATTTGGTCGATACCAAAACTGTTTTGTTGCCTGCGAATAAGGCTTTACAAACCAGTCGGTATTGGAATGGTTCTACCTCAACAATGCTTACAACCGATGCGGATTATGTGCAGAGCATTCATAATGGCATAACGGATCAAAATCCATATGCAATTCTTGCCGCTATTCGCGGTGCTGAATTTCAGGCGTTTTCACGAAGTGGACGATTTACCAATAGTGCTAGAACAGTGAACACAACAATTCCGAAGATTAATGACACTGCTGGAAATACATGGGGTTTGGCCTTACCATTTTATGATCTGAATGCCAATCTGGCCATGTATGGTACAACAGCCCCTTCAGATGCCTATTATTATGATTTGAATGGTAATCGTTATACTGTTGTTGCTGGTTCTGAACGTCTAGGTTTCTCTCTTGCCATGAGTACCACAGGTATGAATGGTAGTACAGATACCACCAAGCAAAAAACAACTTCAATTTTATTATTGGATAATGCCGATACAAACTCTGTTCGTTATATGGGCTTACGTAATATTGATATGTTGTTGAAAGGAACAGGGACACTGGGCCTTGAAAATGGTAGTTTTAACGCAAGTTTAAAAGATATATTAATTATTTTATCTGCACAAATCGCAGGTGGTTATTTACCAGGTGCAAGGTATGCTGGTACATCTACGGCAGCCTTAGCTTCATCGGCTGATTTCTCGAATAATAATGACGTGTTACTTTCTACTAAACTGCGTTTAGATGGTAAAAAAATTGATCTTTCCCTGATTCCCAATAGTGAATATACAACGACAGATGGAAGTCGTTTAAGTGTTGTCGGTGAATTAGAATTAAAAGCGGTAAAAGATGGTGGAAAAAGTGCGATTCAGTTGAGCGATCCTCTGGATGGATCAACAGTTGGCTTTGACAATATTGATGGTAAGGTTGCATTCAACAATGCGATTATTATTGCACCAGATACAAGAACTGCATGTCCTACTGCGGGATGTGACGGCATGGTGTCATTTAAAGCCGGTTTAACCCTTAACCCTGCTGGAACTACGGGAACGGGAACTGCCCAAGATAAAATTGATGGTGTGTTACGGGTTCGGGATATTAACTTCTATCCACCATCAGCAACAAGTGCACCGCAACGCCTAGGTGAGGCTGTGTTCACAGGTGGTCGTATAACAGGGCAGCTTGGAATTATTCCTCGAAACTAAGGATAGGCATGATGAATAAAATAATTGGATGTTTGTCGCTGTTATTGACGCCATTTGCAATGGCGATGCAACCGCTTGATGACCAAAGCCTATCTAGTGCAACGGGACAGGATGGTTTGAATATTGGTGTTAATGTTTCAAAAATTGAGTTTAAACAAATCTCAGTGATCGATAGTGATGGCTGGGATACTAAAAATGCTGCGGCGACTGAATATCGTGGGCGCGCTGGTCTGGTATTTGGACAAAGTCCAAATACCACTGTGTCCAATCCGAACATCACATTCAAAGCAGTTGGGGCTGCAAGCGATTTAAATTTAAAAGCGGTTATCGATACTGATAAGGGGACAGGTACAGGTGGTGCATTTGCCAATATTGCCTTGTCATTTGGGAATGTAGATGAATTTGTGATTTCTCCTTTATCTGTTTATGCGGCCAGTGATAGCACAGGTGTTTTATCCAGTTTGGTTGGATCAAATTATCTTAGAGGTTCTATTTTCGACACGAACCCAGGCACACTGAAGAGTGGTGTAAAAGAAATATTACGCCTCCAAAATGGCTTGAATGTTAAATTCTTAGCAAGTAATAAACCAAAGATGAATATCCAATTGGGAGCCGCGCCACAAGGTAAAATGATACGTTTTGGTGGTGCAATTGATTCAATTTGTGGTGCTGGTTCAGGCTGTAATATGATGCTTGTTTCTGGTTATGATGGAATCAATAACCCTGTTGGTGCAAGTTTTAATTTTCAGTTAAAAGCCTCAAACCCAACAGGATTTGGTTTAGATAAATTCTATGCTGGAATTATTGGTGAATCGAGTGTGGGTCAAGGGGATGGGGCGCTGGTTTTTGGAAATGAAGGAAAATCAGATAATGTCGATTTAAAACTGAATAACATTCAGTTTGGTAATACGGCAGCTATTCCGGCTACATCTGATGCTGCATATCGTTTTAATGGCTTACAAAATAGCTCAATTGGGAATATTGGTTTTACCAATGCATCTGTGACGGATTTAAAAATCCGAGTCAATGGAATGTAGCATAACAAGTTAATGAGACAGTAATTTTTTACTCTAAAGCGGCATAAGCCGCTTTTTTATTGAAGGATATGGCTGTGACTAAAAATCTTAACTTTGTTTCAAATACTGGATGATTTCTTCGAGTTGTTTGATCTTTTTCACCTGAGCCCACAATGCTTGTGCTTCCGGATAGGCTTTGCTCATCATACCTAGCCATTGTTTATAACGACCCACCATACCAATTTCAGTTTTATATTGCCCACTTAAGAAACGTAGTTGTAGTTCCACCAAATCCTGCCAAGACAGCAACGCCTGATCCATATTTTGACGGATACACAAGGTTAAATCAGGGGTGGTCACTGCACCGCGTCCAATCATTAAATCTTGACAATGTGATTGCTCTAAACAGGCCTTAGCATGGGCATTGTTCCAGATCTCGCCGTTAGCAATCACATTGATATTCAATGCCTTGGTAATCGGCTGTATTTTTTCCCAATAGGCTGGCGGGGTATAACCATCGGCTTTGGTGCGTGCATGTACGGTTAACCAATTCGCACCCGCATCTTCAATGGCATGGGCGTTGTCTAGGGTATGATTTTCATCAAGATAGCCCAAACGCATTTTAGCTGAAACAGGAATATGTGCAGGTACAGCATCTCGGACGGCTTTCACCAATAGATGTATCGTTTCAGGTTCATCAAGCAGAACAGAACCACCACGATGGCGATTCACTGTTTTGGCAGGGCAACCGAAATTAAGATCAATGGCTGGTGCGCCCAGTTCAACCACTTTGGCTGCATTGGCTGCTAACATGTCTGGATTATTGCCAAGGAATTGTACATGTACAGGCGTACCCGCAGCAGTTCTACCTTTATTTTTTAATTCAGGACAAAAGCTATAATAAATATGATCTGGCAAGATGCTATCGGTAATACGGATAAACTCAGTCACGCACCAATCAAAACTGCCAACATGGGTGAGCACATCACGCATGATCGGATCAGTCAGACCTTCCATCGGAGCGAGTACAAGTTTCACGATTTTTACCTAGCGAAGCGAAAACAGCGTTATACGCATTTTCAGATAGGCTGTCTAGTTTTTATTAGAATGTGAAAAAACTAACGCCCTAAAATCATTTCCAAAACAAATTTACTGCCCATAAAGCCGATGGCGAGCAGGATAAAACCCGTAATAGTAAATTGAATGGCTTTACGGCCACGCCAGCCAAATTTGTAATGCCCAATCAATAATGCCCCATATAAGAACCATGAAATAATACTAAAGGCGGTTTTGTGGGCTAGATGCTGGGCGAAGAAGTTATCAATAGTAAAGAAACCAAATAACAGAGCTACTGTCAGTAAACCAAATCCAGTGATGATCAGATCAAAAAGCAAAGACTCCATCACCTGAAAAGGCGGGAGTAAATTGACCCAAATACGACGTTTTTGTTTCTTTTTTAGTTCCCGATCTTGAAACCATAGCAAAACGGCGTGGATCGTGGCCATTAACAGCACGGCATAAGCAGATAAGGAGAGAATGATGTGTAGATCTAGGCCAAAACTATGTTGTTCAATAATTTGATTGGGTTGGCTAAAGGCAAAACCCAAAATTAACCCAAAGGCTGCGACAGGTGTTCCGATCAGGTTCAATGGCAGAATTGGGCGAATCAGGCTCAAAATTAAACTCAGCGCCAACATCAATCCAGAGGTAAATGACATCAGGTTAAAGACATCATAATTCACGCCAAGCGCTGTCATCATGTCTTGATAGAGTACAGTACTATGTAGGATCAATCCTAACCCAACCATCAGACCATAGCACCAAAGATTTGGAGTACGTTTTGACATCAAGTGAATAAACAAATACCAAAATGAACTGGTATAGGCGATGAGTGCCAAAATTGTGTAAACCAAGGGGAGACTGATCATGTCAAACCTTTTTTAGGAGGATGAATAATATTCGCCATATAAGATATAAATTCGCTTCGAACTACAGTATCCTATAGCATCTTATGCATAAATTTTCTATTTTAAGAAAGATTTTTTTGCAACTAGCCATTTTAAGCGGATTTCGCAATGTTTGATACCTTAACAGAACGACTCACACAGAGTTTAAGAAATGTTACTGGCTCAGGGCAGCTGACCGAAGACAATATTAAAGATACCCTACGTGAAGTACGTATGGCTCTTCTTGAAGCCGATGTGGCGTTACCTGTAACTCGTGAATTTATCGCGAAGGTTAAGGAAGAAGCGCTCGGTCAAGAGGTCATGACTCAGCTTTCTCCTGGTCAGGCATTTGTAAAGATTGTCTATGATGAACTCACCAAGATGATGGGTGAGGCAAATGAAACACTTGATTTAAGCGCAAAACCCCCTGTGGTTGTATTGCTTGCAGGTTTGCAGGGCGCGGGTAAAACCACAACGGCTGCAAAATTGGCGCGTTTCTTAAAAGAACGCCAAAAGAAAAAAGTCATGACTGTTTCTGCCGATGTATATCGTCCGGCAGCGATTAAGCAGTTAGAAACCGTATCGAACGAAGTTGGTGTTGGTTTCATCCCTTCAGAAGCAACTGAAAAGCCAATTGATATTGTCAATCGTGCCATTGAGCAAGCGAAAATCCAATTCGCAGATGTCTTGATTGTCGATACAGCCGGCCGTCTGCATGTCGATGAAGACATGATGGATGAGATCAAAGAATTACATGCTGCGGTGAAGCCAACTGAAACCTTATTCGTTGTTGATGCAATGACGGGTCAGGATGCTGCCAATACAGCCAAAGCGTTTAATGATGCTTTAGCACTAACAGGTGTGATCCTCACCAAAACTGATGGTGATGCACGTGGTGGTGCGGCACTTTCTGTTCGTGCCATCACAGGCAAGCCAATCAAGTTCTTGGGCATTGGCGAGAAACTGGATGCACTTGAGCCATTCCATCCTGATCGTGTTGCCCAACGTATTCTTGGGATGGGTGACGTCCTTTCTTTGGTCGAAGAAGTTGAACGTAAAATCGACAAAGAAAAAGCCGAAAAAATGGCGAAAAAATTGCAAAAAGGCGGAACCTTCAACTTTGAAGATATGCTGATGCAGTTTGAGCAAATGAGCAAAATGGGCGGCATGATGGGCTTCTTGGATAAGTTGCCTGGTATGAGCAATGCGGGCATTCAGGATGCGATTGAAAAAGCCAATCCTGAAAAGCAAGTGAAGCGTATGGAAGCCATCATTCAGTCGATGACGATCAAAGAGCGTCGTAATCCTGATTTGATTAACCCAAGTCGTAAAAAACGTATTGCAGCAGGTTGTGGGATGGATGTTGCCGAGGTCAACAAGTTGATCAAGCAACAAGCGCAGATGGCAAAAATGATGAAGAAATTTGCTAATCCATCAGGCATGAGCAAAATGCTGAAGTCATTGGGTAATATGCAAAAGCAATTTGGTGGTGGCGGAAATATGGGACCTTTATTTGGCAGTAATGACCAGAAAAAGTAAGTTCTATACTTCCTAAAAAGGCGCTTGATGCGCCTTTTTTAATGCGAGAGTGTTGTATGAATTTAATACAAAACATCAACATTCAAGGTGCTTTAAAAAGAAGAGAATTAAAAATAAGTCTATGTTTTACATTAAAAAGTAGTGTTAAATATGTCACATAATTCAAAGAATAGCGTATTTATTCTGCATTGTGAAAATGCTGATCCGGAACACCATTGGTATGTATGGTTGGAACAACAACTGAAAAGTGAAGAGGTTGCGGTTGAACGTATTTTACTTGCTGATGCCGATCATCCCGAAGCTGAAGTTTGGCAAGCCTGCTTGGAGGCACAGTTAAAGGGGATGAATGAGCACAGCATTGTCGTGGCACATGGCTTATCTTGTGTAGCCGTGGCTCGATTTCTGGCCAAACGACTCAAGCAGCATGCCTTGAAAGCTGGTATTTTTATTGCCGGTTTTCATGATCCTATTTTAAAACATCCTGAGTTTAATCGTCTTATTGAGCATTCACATTTTGAGAGTGGTTTATTGCGTGCCAATATCCAAAGGCGTCTGGTTTTCTTTTCCAGTAATGATCCGATCATTCCTGTACCACTTACCTTTAAATTTTCCAATTTACTCAATGCCCAACTGATTGAGGTGGCTCAGGCTGGGCATTTTCGTACAGAGGATGGGTTTAGTGAGTTCCCTCAATTATTGCAAGTTGTTCAAACTTTGTTGAAAGCAGAATTTAGTTGAACATAATGACGTAAGCCTTTGAGCAATAAGTCGGATTCAACTTGAGGCTGATAATGGCTGAGGAACTTGGCAAATAAAGCAGCATCACCACCAGTCAGAATCAGCGTTTTAGGAGACTGTTGCATAATTTGATCAATCGTACTGATCAAGCCAAGCAAGATACCGTGATGTACCGCATCTACAGTATTGTGGCCAGGTTTTAAATTATCAAAAGCCGAGTCTGGAATCTTGATGCCTTTGGTATTTTGAATTAGCGAGTCTCTTTGTAAATACAGATTTGGCAGGATATAACCACCTAAATGCTGCAATCCTTCGACCAGATCAATCGTTAATGCTGTACCACAGCCAATCACACAAAAGTTTTGATCTGGCTTTGCCATGGCCAAGACTTGCAACCAGCGGTCAATCCCGAGCTGGCTTGGGACATCATAGCCACAATGTAAACCCGCATATTCGGCATGCACTTTGGCAAAAATAATCGGAATATCCAAAATGTCGAGAATCATGTGAATACGTTGATTATTTTCCGAATCCAAAACGGACGAAATCCCGACACGACTTAAGTTTTGATGACGAAAGTGCTGAATCAAACCCAGTAATAAATCGGCGGGGGATTGCAGGTGAAGTTCGGCTGCATGTTCAATCACTTGATCATGTGCCGTAATCCAGTATTTTAAGCGGGTATTACCAATATCCAGCCATAAACTTTTCATAGAATCACCATTTCCTCAAATCGATGCGAGGCGCAAACGGCCTTGATAGAACTGTTGATTCTGGTCAGTTTTGATCAGTACTGCACCATCATTGTTGATCCCTTGAAAGACTCCCTGAACTTTCCCTTTAGCATGTTCAAATTCGACCTGTTGATTGAGCCAAATCGCATGATGATTAAAACGTTCAGCGAGATTATAGCTGCCATGCTCAAACCACTGCGCTGCCTGTTGAATGGCGGTGTAGAGTTCCGCAATCAAGGTTAAACGATCTGCATGGGCGAGACCGAGCATGGCTAAAGAAGTGATCGGTTGGTCTGCATTTGCTACAGGTGGCGTATTTAAATTCATTCCTACCCCCACAATGGCTTGATTGGGTGAAAGTGGTTCTACCAAGATTCCGCCCCATTTTCCCTGAGAGCTATATAAATCATTGGGCCATTTGACCTGCAAGCTCAAGCCATGCAAGCTTGGCATCTGTAAGATATTTAACGCAACTTCAAGCGCTAAGCGACCATCCAGTGCTGTATTGGTTTGAATCAGTGTGCTTAAATAAATGTTGCCTTCAGGAGAGGCCCATTGTCGTTGGTGCTGACCACGACCTTGCGTTTGCTGTGCACTACAGACCAATCCTGTGGTTATCCCTTTTTGCGCAATTTCACGCATATCATCATTGGTCGATGTTGTGGTTGTTTTAAGCAGTACCACTTCTGGAGATTGATTTTTTGCGTTCAATAATTGCTGCAGCTGGCGGGTTGCGAAATCATCCATCATTTTTACAAGTAGAGTGGTCATGTGTTTATGGAGTTAATCATATATTTGCTGATTGGTGCAATTGCTGGATTTGCTGCGGGGCTATTTGGTGTGGGCGGTGGCCTAATTATTGTGCCGATTTTATATATTGTCTTCACTCAAATGCATTATGAACCGAATGTCATCATGCATATTGCAGTTGGGACATCATTGGCAACCATTATTGTGACGTCGATTAGTTCGGTGATGGCACATCATAAAAAAGGGGCGGTGTTGTGGCCTGTGTTTCGTAATTTGGCACCAGGATTGGTGCTGGGTTCATTTCTGGGTGCGGGGGTAGCGGACTTAATGTCAGGACAGCATTTACAGTTAGTGATTGGGGTATTTGCTGTTTGGATGGCTTATAAGATGTTTAGAGGGGCGAGTGCAGTGGTTGATCCCAATCGTCATCTCCCTTCAGCAGCGTTACAACTTGCCGCGGGTGGCGGTATTGGGGTGGCATCCGCGATTTTTGGCATTGGTGGGGGTAGCCTCACCGTACCTTATCTCAATCGACATGGCGTCGTGATGCAAAAGGCAGTGGCGACCTCCGCAGCCTGTGGTTTACCCATCGCAGTTGCGGGAGCAATCGGTTTTATGTGGTTTGGTGCCAAAGAACAAATTGAGGTACCGAACACGATTGGTTATGTGCATATTTATGCTTTTCTGGGTATCAGTGTGATGAGTTTTATCACCGCAAAATTTGGCGCCAAAGTAGCCCATCGTCTCTCACCCGCCATGCTAAAAAAATGTTTTGCAGGTCTATTGGTGGTCGTAGGCAGCTATTTTATTTATAAAGGCTTGTTCTAAGCTCTTTTAACTGGTGAGTCCATAATGTACTTCAATGGTAGCAACCAAGGTTTCGACCAGAAGAAGTACATCATCTTGCTGACGTGCATCAATAAAGAACAGTGGGTAATTGAGCTCTTTGCTGGCCAACCACTCGCGATAGATGGATAGGGTGCGTTCTGGCATACGATCTATATGGGTAATTGCGATCACAATATTGTGACCAAAGGGCTGAAATGCCTGAAGATATTGCTCTAAATCCAGCAACGGATTTTCGGCAGCATGGTCAATCATCACAATGGTGCCGATCGCACCTTTACAGATTACAGCCCAAATGAAATCAAAGCGATCTTGCCCTGGCGTGCCATAGAGGCCAACCTTGACACCATCCTCCAAAGTCAATTCGCCATAATCAATCCCAACAGTGGTCAGTAACTTGTCATGCGATCCGGTATCGGTATTCAGTGCTTCGGTACTGAGGACTTCAATTTCAGATAGGGCTTTGATCGCTGTGGATTTCCCTGAACCCATAGTGCCACCAAAGACAATTTTATATTGATGTAGAATCATATGTGTGTCCTTGATTAAAAGCCTAAACGATGACGTAGTCGGCCAAACAACTTTTTCATAAAATGTTGCTCTGGCTCGCTTTGTGATGCTTTGGGTTGATATTTTGCCTGTTGATCTTTAATCAGTGTTCCACAATTTGCCCCTAAACATGCAGCGACAAAGTGTCTGACTTTTTGTTCAGGTAGCTTAAGTTGCTGTGCAACCGTACTGATTTGTGCACCTTGGGCAAAGCAGGCAGACATCCGCAGGATATCTTGGCGATCTGCTTTATGCTTCGGTTGAGGCGAGAATTGCAGATAAAAACTGGAGGCAGAGGCGGGACATAAGCCTTCAAAATCCATTGATGTCCAGAGTAAATGCCAGAGCCACTGTTGTAAATCTTGTTGTGGCGTATCTAGGGTCCAATGCAGATCATTTTGCGTGGCGTAGGTATAGTTTAGGCTTGGATCCGTTTGAAATGAGTGGAATTCAGGGTGTTGCCATAGCCATTGATTGCGTGGGTCGGCAATCGCAACTAAGCCTTGGTTATCAAACAATTGAATCTTACCATTTTTAGGATTCTGGATTTCTTGTAAGACCTCTTTAATTTGCTTGCGATGAAAGCTTGGGGCTGACTCAATTTCAATATTTTCTAGGCCCTGATTCAAACGTTCGTTTAGATGGAAGCTGAGCCAGTGATGTAGAGGATGCAGATGATTGAGTGGTAAAAATAAAGTGTCATTTTCAATGGCGCTGTTTTTATTTTCATCATTGGCAATTTTGAGTACATTGATCTTATTGTTCTGGAGCAGGCTCTTGATATTGGGTGAATCAAAAAACACTTGATTGATCATAAGGATATCAAGTTGTGGTTCAGCAATATTGCTCCAGTTGATTTGGATATGATCAGGCACAGCCGTTTGAACCTGCTGCTTTAACTCATTCAAGGTTCTGAGGCTTAACCCAAAAATTGCAATATTGACAGCTTGATGAATACCCATGTTATGACTCATCTATAGATGGACTGAATGATTCAGTAGGAGAATTTAAATGCGATTTAATTAATGAAAATATTATTTTTTGTGATGTGTATCAATAAAAACGTGATGAAAGAACATATTTTCAGATATATGGTGAATTCAAACAGTAAAGCTTAACTAGCTGATATTAATTATAGAAAAACTGGGTTTTTAGTCCATATTGAGAATGTGAGTGAGATTTTTAGGTTGATTGGCTTAAAAAGCAATAAAATTGTCAGACAATGATATAGAATTTATACCCTCAGATCAGTTAAAACAAAAAAGCGCAATTAACATTGGGTCAATGTGTATAACAAAGATAGCGAGGGGCTCATGAATCTCGAAGAGGCTGATAGTCTTTCTGAACAGATTGCAAAATATATTAGTGAACAAATTATTAGTGGTGAGCTGGTTGAAGGCGAACGCATTCAGGAGTTGCGCATTGCGAAAGAGTTAGATGTCAGCCGTGGCTCGGTTCGTGAGGCATTGCTATTACTGGAACGTACTTATTTAATTGAAATTTTTCCACGTCGTGGTGCCATTGTCTCTGAAATGTCAGCTCAGCAGGTCAAAGCTTTATTTGATACCAATGTGATGGTACTTGGACACATTGTGCAACGTATCAGTGAAACGTGGCGGGTTAATGAAGCAGAACAACTACAAACTTTATTGGATCAACTGGTTGAGTTTGTCCGTGCAGGTGATATTGAAAAATTTTACGATGCGATCTTTCAATATTTAGCAGAACAGCATGAGATGGTAGCGAATCCTTATCTGATGAAATTTTATAAGGAGCTACTCCCTTCCTTACGCCGTAGCTATTTTTTGACTCTGAATACTTCCCGTCGAGAGCTACAAGAATCGTTTACGCTGTTTAAGTTGGTGATTGATGCTATTTTGATCCGAAAATCACAACAAGCTGCTTTATTTATGGAAGATTTTTGTCGACACTTGCGCAACCTTGTGTTGGAATCTCTGACACGTATGAAACAGATTGAATTGGCTTGGGCTAGACGCTCACGCCGCTAGTTAGGGCAGTATGCGTTTAAGCAGTTTAAAACTTTCAGGCTTTAAATCTTTCGCCGATAGTACAACATTACATTTTAAGGCCAACCGTACTGCGGTGGTTGGACCGAACGGTTGTGGTAAATCGAATGTCATTGATGCAATTCGCTGGGTAATGGGCGAGTCCAACGCACGTCAATTGCGTGGCGGCAGTATGCAGGATGTCATTTTTACAGGCACCGCCAAGCGCAAACCCGTCGGGGTTGCCAGCGTTGAACTTCGTTTTGACAATACCTACGGCAAACTCGGTGGCGCTTATAATGCCTATAGCGAGCTTGCGGTTCGTCGTCAGGTCACACGTGAAGGTAAATCTGAATATTTCCTGAATGGCACCCGTTGCCGCCGTCGTGATATTACCGATATTTTCTTGGGGACGGGTTTAGGACCACGTTCTTATGCGGTGATTGAACAGGGCATGATTAACCGTTTGGTCGATGCCAAGCCCGAAG
Organism: Acinetobacter sp. NBRC 110496; assembly: GCF_000876115.1. Classification (NCBI taxonomy): domain Bacteria; kingdom Pseudomonadati; phylum Pseudomonadota; class Gammaproteobacteria; order Moraxellales; family Moraxellaceae; genus Acinetobacter; species Acinetobacter sp. NBRC 110496. The sequence goes on along the minus strand of NZ_BBTF01000012.1, from coordinate 51,452 downwards.
AAATGCGTGTGTTTATTGAAGAAGCGGCCGGTGTATCGCGTTATCAGGCACGTCGTCGTGAAACCTTACAGCATTTAGAGCATACTGAACAAAATCTGGCACGTTTAGATGATATTGCGGCTGAACTCAAATCTCAGCTCAGAAGTTTAAAACGTCAGGCAGAAGCTGCAATTCAATATAAGAGCCTAGAAGGACAGATCCGTACTTTAAAAATCGAAATCCTTTCGTTTCAAGCCAATCAAAGTCAAAAGCTACAACAAGAATATACGGTGGAAATGACGGCACTGGGTGAAAACTTTAAGTTGGTTCGTTCTGAGTCACAGACCATTGAGCACGATCTTGAAGCCACCAGTGCTTTATTCCAACGCTTAATTCAGCAGTCTTCACCTTTGCAGCATGAATGGCAGCAAGCCGAGAAAAAACTGTCTGAATTAAAAATGACTTTGGAACAAAAACAGAGTTTATTCCAACAAAACAGTACCAGTTTGCAGCAACTTGAGCAGCAGAAAGTACAAACCAAAGAGCGTTTGCAACTCTCCGAATTGCAGGTTGAAACTCTAAGTACCCAATTTGATGAGCAAAATGAAACTTTGCTTGCCTTAGAGCAGCAGACACAAACGGCTGAGCACAATTTTAGCGATGTTCAAGCACAACATAAGCAAGCACAGCAGCAATTTGAACAACTGAAAATCCAAGTCGATCAGCAACAACAAAAAAAGTTGCAGATGGCCGCGCAAATTGAGCAGTTGGGTAAGAATGTGCTGCGGATTGAGCAGCAAAAGCAGACCTTGCAAACGCAAACCACTCAGATTCGTGCTCAGGTTCAGGATGATGAGCAAGCGCAGCTAGAACAATTGCAGCAACAACTGCAACAGGAAATCATTGCATTAGAAACTGCAATTGAGCAATTACAGCAGAATGTCCAGACACAGCAAGATCAACAACAGACGAACAAAACGGATCTGCAAAGCCTGAAAACCGAGATTCAGGTTTTATTGGCTGAACAAAAGAACTTGAATCAGCTCGTTGCCAAGCAAAGTCCGAAGCAGGATCAACATGCAGTTCGATTGATGCAAAGCCTACGTTTGAGCGCTCAAGCTAAAGCGCATGCAAGCATTATTGAGAAGTTTTTAGCCAAGTGGTTGCAAGCGTATTTACTGGATGGTGAACAGTCATTTCAGCAAGGTGTGGCGAGACAGTTAAAGAATCCCTCTTGCGGAACTACAACCGTTCCTCATCCCTTTGATAAAGGGAGGAGTTCCCCTCTTTTTCAAAGAGGGGGTAGGGGAGATTTAAAATATCTATCAGACTGGATCGAAGCACCACAATCTTCTTTATGGTCCAATGTCGCCGTTGCAGAAGATTTAGCCACAGCTTTGCGATACCAAGCGGATCTCCAGCACGCACAATCCATTTTAACGCTGGATGGTTATCATGTCGGGGCGGACTGGGTAATTGCTTTGCATTACGATGAAGACAGCCAAACTGCGCAGGGCATGCTCAGTCATCAAGTCCGTTTAGAGGAAATTGAACAGCAACTCGCACAGAAACAACCGCAGTTGCTTGATCTGGAACATCAGTTTTCGCAACAGCAGCAGGCTTTGCAACAGCAGCAACAGCGCTTGCAGCAGCAACAACAAAACCTGAAGCAAAAGCAAAAAGAACTGCAACAGCTGGATGTACAAATTGCCAAGCTGCAAAGTACGGCACAAGCCTTTGTATTGCAGCAACAGCAACTGGCAGATCAACTGAAACAGCTTGATCTACAGCTTGAAGAAGATGCCATGCAGCGTGATGATCTGGAGATTGATCTACATGCGCTTGCACTGAAATTAGAAGCCGTGTTGCCAAATTATAAGACTTTGCAATTTCAGGTAGAAAACTTGAATGAGCAGTTGGATGAGCAACAACAGCAGCTGACTCAACAACAGCAGCAACGTGAAACTTTGCGTCGCCAAACTTCACAAGCCAATCAGCAAATTGAGTTGTTAGAGAAAGATATCTCGTTCCTAAAAACACAATATCGTCAAATCATCGAACAAATCGAACAGGCCAAGAAGTTTGTTGATCCGATCCAGCTTGAACTACCCAACTTGGAGTCACAATTTCAACAGCAATTCCAGCAAACAGAAAAGCTGCAAAAAACCTGGAATGAATGGCAGCTTGAACTGAATCAAGTGCAAGAGAAGCAGCAGCAACTGACGGAACAACGCCATCAAGCACAGCAAAAAGATGAGCAGGTGCGCGAGCAGTTAGAACAAAAGCGTTTGGCTTGGCAGGCAGCGAAATCAGATCGTGAACATTATCTGGAGCAGTTGAAAGAACTGAATACAGACGCTTTATCTGATGTGTCGATTGAAATGAAAGATCATCAGCAGAAACTGGAAAAAGCGCAGCAGCAATTTGAAAAAATTGGTGCAGTGAATTTGGCAGCTTCACAAGAATATGAAGAAGTATCACAGCGTTTTGATGAACTGAGTCATCAGATGCAAGATCTACAAAATACCGTTGATCAGCTCAAAGACGCGATGAAAAGTATTGATCAGGAAACCCGTAAGTTGTTTATGACCACCTTTGATCAGGTCAATCAAGAACTGCAACTGTTGTTTCCAAAGGTGTTTGGTGGTGGCGAAGCGACTTTAAGTCTTGAAGATGATTGGCAGTCTGGGGTGAAGTTGATGGCACGCCCACCTGGCAAGCGTAACAGTTCCTTGGCTTTGCTTTCAGGTGGTGAAAAGACCCTAACAGCTTTGGCTTTGGTATTTGCCATCTTTAGATTGAACCCTGCACCGTTCTGCGTACTGGACGAAGTTGATGCGCCACTTGATGATGCCAATGTACAACGGTATTGTAATTTGGTAAAAGAGCTTTCTGAACAAGTGCAATTCATTTACATTACACATAATAAATTGGCGATGACCATGGCAACTGATTTACTTGGAGTCACCATGCCAGAGCCAGGCACATCAAAATTAGTGACTGTCGATTTAGAACAGGCAAAAGAATACGGGTTAGTTGCGGAGTCTTAGTATGGAAATGAATACAATAATAGGCATTGTTGCTGCCGTTGCGATTATGCTCGTTGGTTTAATCATGATTTTAAGAAAACCAAAACCAGTTGAGCCATCATTAGATGCAGATTTACATATTAATCCTGAAAGTCAGCAACCTGTGATTCCACGTCATGTACGTGACCAGCTTTTACAAAAAGAAGTGGTCACCACAACTGAACGTGTTGAGCCAAGTTTAAATACTGAAGCAATTGCATCTGAGCCTGTGGCAGAGCAAGTAGTTGATGCGGCTAGTGTAGAAGCAAAAACGACGGAAACTGAACAAACTGCTAAAGCAGAACAGGTTGTTGAACCTACAGCAGAGCTTGAAGTTGCTCAAAAAGATGAGACAGCAACGACTGAGTCCGAAACAGTGATCGCGGCAGAAGCAGCGAATGTAAACGATGCCGAAAAGGCTGAGGACAGCAAAGCGGAAGCTGAGCTTAGTTTAAATCCAAATATTGAAACCGTCGCAATAGAAGAGTTTGATGGTGAAAGTAATATTCTGGATGTACATTTACATGAACAGCAGCGTTATGATGATGAAAGTGCTTTAGCCACCGCAGAACAGATTATCGCCTTGAATGTTTATCCGAATCCACGCCGTGCCTTATCAGGCGATAAAGCACTCAAGGTATTGTTAAAATACGGTCTACGTTTCGGTGAAATGTCGTGTTTCCATCGTTATGAAAACACTGATGAGCCAAGTGCCTTGATGTTCTCTGTGCTGCGTATGACGGATAATGGTCCAGCAGGTTTTGATTTGGAAAGCTTATCTGGCGAACAAGTCCAAGGTCTAGCATTTTTCCTTGCGCTGCCAAATAGCAAAGCGGTTACGGGTTATGACATGATGACCAGTATTGCGGGATTAATTGCGCGTGAAGTCGATGGCAAGGTCTATGATGAAAATAATTTGGAGTTTACACCGCAGTTGAAAGAACATTGGCGTCATCATGTGATTGATTATCGTCCAAATCAGGCGACGGTTTAATTAGTTGCTTTTTCATAAACTGATTAACATGTTTTTAAATTTGAAAAATAAAGAACTTAACGGAGTCATGTTCGGTTCTCATCCTATTTTAGGTTAAACCTTCGGTTCGACTTACTTTTGTTTCGACAAAAGTAAGCAAAACCATTGTCATCTGCAAAACCTGTTCACTACTTTCATTAAAGTGATTTTATTGCAAAAACATTATCTTGTTTAAATCACGCAGGTTGCAGATGACATTTCTGAGTATCATATTTCATGTCTAACTCAGGTTCGATATACTAAATTCAGTAAAAAATTATAGGGCGGTTTTTCCGCCCTTTTATATGGTGAAATTTAAATGGAACACAACTCAGTTATTGAGCAAATGCGTCAGTTGATTCAACTGATTGCAAAACACAATCATGCTTACTATGTGATGGATCAACCTTCCATTTCTGACAGTGAATATGACCATTTATTTCATCAGCTCAAAGCCTTAGAACAACAATATCCAGACTGTATTCAGGCGGATACCCCGACCAATAAGGTGGGTGGTCAAGCGCTATCAAAATTTGAAAGTGTGACTCATGCAGTGCCAATGCTGTCATTGGGCAATGTCTTTAATCAGGAAGATCTGTTTGCCTTTGCCCGTCGTATTGACGAGCGTTTACCCCACCAAGAGGTTCAATATGATGTTGAACTGAAACTGGATGGTTTGGCAATTTCACTGTGGTATGAAAATGGCATATTGGTTCGTGGGGTAACACGTGGGGATGGTGAGACAGGTGAAGATATTACCCAAAATGTCAAAACCATTCGTAATCTGCCGAAGGTGTTATCCAGTCAGCATCAAGCTATTCCAGCGTTTCTGGAAGTACGTGGTGAAGTGTTAATGCCAAAACAAGGCTTCGAAAAACTCAATGCCGATCAAGAAGCCAAAGGCGACAAGACCTTTGCCAACCCACGTAATGCCGCAGCCGGAAGCCTGCGTCAGCTAGACCCAAATATTGCCGCTTCACGTCCATTGGCGTTCTATGCTTATGGGATTGCACAGTGCCAGCCAGATCACGGGCTTGAGACCATGCATGATAGTTTGCATTGGCTCACCAAGTTTGGTTTTGAAATTGCTGAGCGTCAATTCCTGTGTGCTTCGATTGAAGAAGTACAACAACGCTATGAACAGATTCAACAAGAGCGTCCAGAGCTTAAAGTTGAAATTGATGGCATGGTGATTAAGGTGGATAGCCTTAAACAGCAACAACAATTAGGCTTTTTGAGTCGTGAACCACGTTGGGCAACGGCCTATAAATTCCCGGCACAGGCGGCGCTGACCAAAGTTGAAAATATTGACTGGCAAGTGGGACGTACTGGAACATTGACACCTGTTGCGCGTTTAACACCCGTCTTTGTTGGTGGGGTGACGGTGTCTAATGTGACCTTGCATAATATTGGTGAAATCCATCGTTTAGATGTGCGTATTGGCGATACCGTCAGTGTCTATCGTACCGGTGATGTGATTCCAAAAGTTGAGAAGGTTTGGGCTGAGTTCCGACCTGCCGATGCGGAGATGGTGCATCTTCCGACCAATTGTCCAGTCTGTGAATCACCTGTGGTGATGCCAGAGGGTGAAGCATTAGCACGTTGTTCGGGTGGCCTGTATTGTGCTGCGCAACGGATTGAAGCCATTCGTCACTTTGTTTCACGTAAAGCTTTGGATATTGAAGGCTTAGGCGACCGTTGGGTGGAGTCACTTCTGCATCTCGACCTACTTAAAGATGTGGCTGATATTTATCATTTGCATGAGCACCGCGCGACTTTATTGACCATTGAGAAAATGGGTGAGAAATCGGTTCAGAACCTGATTGATGCGATTGAAGCCAGTAAGAAAACCACTTTAGCACGCTTTATTTATGCCTTGGGGATTCGTGGGGTGGGTGAAACCACCGCACGTATGCTGGCGAATACCTTTCAGACGCTTGAAGCTTTAAAAGCTGCGGATATTGAAGCACTCAAGAAAACCCCAGATGTAGGTGATATTACCGCAGAATGGATTGCCGACTTTTTCCAAGCACCGCATAACGTTGAAGTGTTGGATCGTTTAATGGCGGCAGGCATTCATTGGGATGCACCAACTGCACCAACGCGTCAGCCATTAAATGGTGAGAGTTGGGTCGTGACAGGAACACTGGAAACCATGGGGCGTGATGAAGCAACCCAGAAACTTCAAGCCTTAGGTGCACGTGTCAGTGGTAGTGTGTCGAGTAAAACCAAATGTGTGGTTGCTGGCGAGAAGGCAGGTAGTAAGCTAGATAAAGCGCAGAAATTAGACATTCGAGTTTTGAATGAGCAAGAGTTCTTAGAATTTTTGAAGCAGTATGAAGCCTGATTCTTTATTTAAGTTTTGAGTTAGGACGAAGGGATAAAAAAGGCGGCATTTATGCCGCCTTTTTTTGATGTTAAATATATTTTTTCACAATGCCATCATCCAGCAATTGCTGGAAATGTTCACAGACACTTTCACGTACATCACGATATTCAATCCCAAGCTCTTTGACACTGCGTTGCGCATTAAAATAGATTGGGTAACCCATATTCAATTTTACAAATTGACGTGAATAACCGAGGATTGGTGCGACAAATGAAAAGGCAGTTTTTGGTACAGTAAAGTGCGGGAATGGAAACTTATAGCCAAACTTCTGAGTAAGTGCCTTACCCATGTCCAATAAACTGAGTGTGCCACCACAAATAATGTAACGGCCTTGTGCTTTTGGATTTAATGCAGCAGCCACATGCGCATCGGCAACATCACGAACATCGACAATACCATTCCACATGGGCGGTACACCGAACAAGGTGGTGCCATTGCCGAACTGTTGTAATACTTCAATACTACCTGACTGGCTCGCATCAGTAAGAGATGGCCCCATCACCAAGGCGGGATTAATACAGACTAAATCCCAACGATTTTGTTGTTCTGCCATTTCCCAAGCTTTACGTTCTGCCATGACTTTTGAATAAGGATAAGGCTGGTGTGTTTCGTTACTGGTTTTGTTCCAGTGATTTTCATCAAACTCATTATTGGCAGTGTGTTGAATCTCAACTGCATCGCCATAGGTTGAGGCAATACTTGAAGTGAGTACCACACGTTTGACCGATTCAGTACGATTAACGCTATCCAATACATTTTCTGTGCCTTTCACCGCAGGCTCAATAATGTCTTTGACTGCATCTTTGTAATTGGTTACCACAAAAGGGGATGCGGTATGAATCACGATTTCACAATTTTGCATCGCTGCATCAAATGATTGTGGCTCAAGTAAATCGGCTTTAAAAAACTCAATTTTTCCAGAAGATTGCTCTGCAAGAGCATACAAATGCTGAATCTTATTTTTCTTGGATGGGTCTCGCACCGTGGCATGAACCGTATAGCCTTGATTCAACAGACGTTCAATAATCCAGCCTGCAATATAACCCGTCGCGCCAGTGACCAAAATTGGTTTGCTTTTATCCATTGTGGTTTCCGCATTATGTTTTTGTGATTGCTGTTATTTACCGAATTTTGACTGAACAAACAACAGCTGAGCAGTCATTTTTTATGTTTTTTTGATCAAAACATTGGCGAAATAAGAAGCATTGCTAGTCGTTACAAAAAATCAAACAAATGATTTTCAATAGAATTATCTATTTTAAAACTGATAAATGATATGCAAAGGCTTATTTTATTTAGATAAATTCAGCCAATTCGAACTGTAAATGCGTATGTTTCTCATTTTAATTTTATAAAAATCATAAACTTACACACTTTTGTTTTTGCAATTCCAGTGTAACTTGGCCATAATATTGTCATTCGATAGGAGTAAGTATTATGCGTGGCAATCCAGAAGTCATCGACTATTTAAATATGCTCATTGGCGGTGAATTGGCTGCTCGTGATCAATATTTAATTCATTCAAGAATGTACGAAGATTGGGGCTTAAACAAGATCTATGAGCGTATTGACCATGAAATGCAAGAAGAAGCATCTCATGCAGATTCAATCATTCGTCGTGTACTGTTCCTAGGTGCTCAACCGAATATGAACCGTGAAGACATCAATGTCGGTAGCGATGTGGTGAGTTGTTTAAAAGCTGATTTAGCCCTTGAATACCATGTCCGTGAAAAATTGGCAGTGGGTATAAAACTGTGTGAAGAAAAAGGCGATTATATTAGCCGTGATATGTTGCGTCAGCAGCTTTCAGATACAGAAGAAGATCATACCTATTGGTTAGAAAAGCAATTACGTTTAATTGAATTGATTGGTTTACAGAATTATATTCAATCACAAATTTAATCGATCAGATCTTAAGCTGTGATACGTAAAAAGAGAACTTCATTTGAAGTTCTCTTTTTTTGTGAAAAATTTATATCTGGCCTAGAATTTTTTACTATAGTTGATAAATAAACTGCCTTCGCTAAAGTCATTGCCGTGTTTTACCTGATATCAATGCGGATATATTGCAGGGCAAAGCCTTTAAAATAAACTTGCAGCATATTTAAAGTAGTCAGAGGTTTGGATGTCGAATGGCAATATGGTATCAGTCACATGCTTATCTAGCCTTAAACCTACTACAGGTGCCAACGCTGACCACTGTTATTTGATTGGGTTTATCAGGTGTATGATCTGGAAGGCATTCCGTATCAGCGGACCTTGTTTACACTGGACCAGAACCCGATTGATGATTCGCTTGGCATTGATTTTTAAACGCATATAAAAATGCCTAGACTTAAAAATCTAGGCAGATGATCAATCGATGAGTTGACTCAGAATTTCCAAAGCGATTATTTGCTTTGTAAGGTTTTGAGGTCTTTCAAGACTTGATCGGCATGAGTTTGAGTATTTACGCTGGTGTAGTGATACATCACCGCACCTTGAGGATTAATCAAAAAGCTTTCTCGTTTGGCGATCTTGGCAATTCCTAAATTTCGAACGATGCCAAATTTACTGGCCAGTTCGCCTTGATCATCAGCAAGAATCGGGAAGGGTAAACCGAGTTTTTCTGAGAATTTTTGATGTGATGCGACATCATCCAGACTGACACCCAGCACCACAGCATTTGATTTGGTAAATTGAGGATACAGCGATTTAAATTGATTGGCTTCTTGAGTACAGCCCGCCGTATTATCTTTAGGATAGAAATATAGCACTACCCATTTACCCTTATACTGGTTCAAGGTATGCCATTTGCCACTCTGATCTTGCAGTTTAAAGTCTGGCGCAGACTGTCCAACCCATTCTTTTTGTGCAGTATCTTGCTTGGAAAATAAGGTACTTTGCGCTGTACTGAGACTTGGCGTGCTGAGTAAAAAAAGTGAACTACATAAAACGAGAACTTTGGACTTTATCATATTCATCATGTTGATCTCAAAGTGTAATAGAAGCTACTTTAGCAAATTTACAAAAGAGATGTGTTAGAAAATTCTTTACAGGATTTTGATCGATTCTAATTGAATGGTGAATTTAAAAAGAAGTAGAAATAGATGAAAAGTTGGCACAATTTTTTCATTAAATTCGCAGTAACAAAAAGGAATAATCCTTTTAACTTAGTCAATTAGATTGAGTGGTGAAAAATAAATATGAATGATTATTTAAAAATGGTGGGTTTGTAATGAATAAAATAAACACTTTTTTATTAAGCGTCGATGATGCAGATAAAACTTTTTTATCTTTGCAAGATGATGAATTATATTTATATATTCCAGATGTTAAATATAAAAATATACAAGCGTTGAAAGATCGATATCAATTTTTAATAGATGGATCTAAAAGTGAAAATGAAGTGTGGTTAAACTGGATCATCTATCATGACTTGGAGAGAAAAGAGCCTATTGGTACTCTTCAGGCAACAATTTTGAAAGATGAGCACAAGGCTTATATTGGTTATGTAATTTATAAAAAATTTTGGAATCAAGGTTACGGATCTTTAGCTGTAAATTGGCTTAAAAATTTTCTAGAAAAAAATGAAGATGTTAAAAAAATAGAGGCTTATGTCGATTATCGGAATATATTTTCAAAAAAAATTCTTGAAAAATTCGGGTTTGAAAAAATCGATGAAGAAAATAATGATTATGTATATCGAAAATTCATCTGATGACTTAAATAATCTTAGTTTTAACTTATAAGCAGTAAGTGAATTATGTTTTTTCCCGTGATGCATTTGTTGTATATATTTCATAAATACTAACAGAAAAGGTAAAAGCATGGATGTTGGCGCAGTTCTAATTAAGCTAAAAGCAAATACGCAGGCAAAAGTTGATGCTTGGCAACAAGAAATTGAACAACGTAAAGCCGAAGCCATTCAGACACTGCAAGCCGAAGGGGTAACCGTTGAATCTTGGTTTCAACTTAAACTGAATGGTGATCATTATTTACTGGCTTATATGCGTGCTAAAGATATTGCGCATGCACAACAGGTAGCAAGAAACAGTGTCTTTGATATTGATCAAGTGCATCGACAGTTTAAGCAACATTGGGAGCAGGTGATTCCTGCACAGCTTTTGGTAGATTTGGAAAATAATAACCAATGTTAATCAGCGTATACTGCGTTGACGTTTTTAGAATTGGGCAAGCATGTGAGTTATAAGATTCTACTGATTACAGGATGGGGCGGTGGTGCTGAATTATTAAAACCTTTACATGAGGCTTTAGAACAAAAGGGGCATAGCGTTGAGCGGATCAATATCTTTAATGCGCTGAATGATGACATCTTGCAACAGCATGTTGAACGTGCAGTGAAATTTGATGTGATTGTAGGGTGGTCGCTTGGTGGACAACTGGCAACCTTGCTGGTCGATCAAATCCAGCAACAATATGCTGAAAAGAAAGTTTTAATCACGTTAGCGTCAAATCCATGTTTTGTGGCACAAACAGACTGGATGGCTGCCATGCCTATTGAAACCTTTATCCAATTTAAACAATCATTTGAACAGGATGCGATTAGTACTTTAAAGCGTTTTGGTTTACTGGTCTGTCAAGGTGCCAGTTCAGCAAAAAAAGACTTTTTGGCTATGCAAGAATTGATTCGTCCACAACCGATTGCCTTGCTTCGGCAGGGATTGCAGTTGCTGGAGCAATTAAACTTGGTTGAGTTGTATGAAAATTATCAGGGCAGACAGTTACATGTCTTTGCGGAGCATGATGCTTTAGTTCCTTACCAAGTTATGCAAAAAACTAAAGATTTAGCTGCAAAGAATCTATATGTTGTTTCGATTGATGGAGCTTCGCATGGTTTTCCGTGCTTTATGGTTGAGCAGACTGTGCAAATAATTGAAGATTTTATTCAACAGACGGTTTAATCTTGCTTGAATTGAAAGTTCTCGCAATATATTTTAGCTTTTGACAAGTTTAAGATAGAGCCTGGTTTATAGGCCTAATGGAATCATGCCGAGTTCTCATCCATTTTCTAGGATATGCCTTCGGCGACCTACTTTTCTTTCGGGAAAAGTAGGCAAAACCATTTGTCATCTGCAAAACCTGTTCACTTCTGTCATTTTTTCTTTTGATCTAGTGTACTAAGCCTTGTATCTTGTTTATACCACGCAGGTTGCAGATGACATTTCCGAGTATCTAAAAGCGTGATTAGGCTGATGGAAAATTTTGAAATAGCAGCAAATGAGGTAGAGGATGACCGATTTATTTGATTTAGAACATATATGGCATCCCTATACTTCGATGTTAAATCCATTGCCAACCTTTAAAGTTAAACGTGCCTATGGCGCAACGATTGAATTAGAAGATGGGCGAACTTTGGTTGATGGCATGTCTTCATGGTGGTGTGCCATTCATGGCTATAACCATCCTGAACTAAACCAAGCGGTTTCAAACCAATTACAGAATATGGCGCATATCATGTTTGGCGGTCTGACCCATGAACCTGCAATTGAATTAGGCAAATTATTATTAAAAATCACGCCACCGAGCTTGGATAAGATTTTCTACGCAGACTCAGGTTCTGTTTCGGTTGAAGTTGCTTTAAAAATGGCAGTGCAGTATTGGGCTGCATTGCATCAACCTGAGAAAACCAACTTTATTACCACCCGTTCTGGTTATCATGGTGATACCTGGAATGCAATGTCTGTCTGTGATCCTGTCACAGGGATGCATCAGATTTTTGGTAGCAGTTTACCCAATCGAATTTTTGTTCCCGCGCCACAAAGTCGTTTTGATGGTGAATGGAATCCACACGATATTCAGGAACTTAAACAGCAGATCGAACAACATCATCACACTATTGCTGCCCTGATTATTGAGCCGATTGTGCAGGGTGCAGGCGGGATGCGTTTTTATCATCCTGAATATTTGCGCCAAGCCAAAGCATTGTGTGAGCAATACAATTTACTGTTGATCTTTGATGAGATTGCGACAGGTTTTGGGCGTACAGGTAAAATGTTTGCTTGGGAACATGCGCAAGTTGAACCTGACATTATGTGTATTGGGAAGGGCTTAACTGGCGGCTATATGACGCTGTCTGCGACCCTAACCACCAAGGAAGTGGCTGAAAGCATTAGTCGTGGTGAAGCGGGTGTGTTTATGCATGGCCCAACCTTTATGGCAAATCCACTGGCCTGTGCGGTTGCTTTAAGAAGTACTCAACTGCTGATAGAACAGGATTGGCAATCCAATATTCAACGGCTTGAAAAGATTCTTGCTGAGCAGTTAAATGATTTAGCACAGCTCGATCATGTTGCTGATGTCCGTGTGTTAGGTGCGATCGGGGTGGTTGAATTAACCAGTAATGTCGATATGAAAACCTTGCAGCAACAGTTCGTTGAACGGGGTATTTGGGTGCGGCCATTTGGTAAATTAGTTTATGTGATGCCGCCGTATGTGATCACGGATGATGAACTCCATTATTTATTAGCACAGATGAGCGAAGTGGTGAAAAATATGCAAGGAGCAAATGCCAATGTCTTTGCTTGATCATTATGCCGAGCAGCTTGAGCAACTTAAACAGCAAGGTAATTTTCGCCAATTTACTGCAAATCAACAGCTGGGAAAATGGATCACCATTCAAGATCGAAGCATGTTGAATCTGGCATCCAATGATTATTTAGGTTTGGCCGCTGATTTAAGTTTAAGAGAAGAATTTCTGGATACGCTGAAAATTGAACGAGCACTCTTTAGTTCATCTTCATCACGCTTGCTTACAGGCAATTTTGCAGAATATGAGCAATTTGAAAATAGCCTAAGCAAAGCATTTGGTCGCACGGCCTTACTCTTTAATAGCGGTTATCACATGAATATCGGTCTTTTGCCTGCCTTGGCCGATAGCAAAACCGTGATTCTGGCCGATAAACTGGTGCATGCCAGTATGATTGATGGCATTCGACTATCGACTGCTCAATATGTACGTTATCGTCATAATGATTTGCAGCATCTGGAACAATTATTGCAAAAGTATCACCAAGATGAGCAAGTTGAACGCATTATTGTGGTGACTGAAAGTATTTTTAGTATGGATGGCGATGAGACTGATTTGGCAGCATTGGCACAGTTAAAACAGCGCTTTGCCAAAACCATGTTGTATGTCGATGAAGCCCATGCGATTGGGGTCAGGGGTGAGCAAGGTCTGGGCTGTGCTGAACAATATGGTGTATTGGATCAGATTGATTTCTTGGTTGGAACCTTTGGTAAGGCAATTGCGTCTGTGGGCGGCTATATCATTTGTGATTCAATCATCCGTGACTATCTGATCAATAAAATGCGTCCATTGATTTTCAGCACGGCTTTACCACCGATCTCGATGGCATGGTCAGATTTTATTTTTAATAAAGTATTGAGCATGCAGCAGCAGCGTCAGCACTTGACTGAGATCAGTCAGTATTTACAACAGGCGGTAATTGCAAAAGGTTTCTCCAGTCCATCCAGCAGCCATATTGTTCCGATTATCGTAGGTGAAAGCCAAGCGGCCATTGAAAAAGCACGCTATGTGCAGCAACAAGGGTTTTATGCCATGCCAGTACGCCCACCAACAGTGCCACAGAATAGTTCACGCTTGCGTATTTCCTTGACTTCTTTGGTGCAAAAAGCTGAATTGGAACAATTGGTGGAGTGTTTGTGAGCATCAATAAAGCATTGGTTGCACGACGTTTTGCCAAAGCAGGGCAAAGCTATGTTGAGCATGCTGTGGTACAAAAGCAAATTAGTGCGCAGTTATTTGAATACCTTAAAGTGTATTGTCCGCAAAACTTGGATTCAGTCCTAGAGATTGGCTGTGGTTCAGGCAATCTCACCTATTTATGTGAGTCTTATTTTCAGGTTGAGCAACTGTTCTTAAATGATTTATATGCAGATGTCGATCAGCATTTTCTAAATCTTAAACATGTAAATTGGCTGATTGGTGATATTGAACAACTGGCATTACCTCAAGGCTTGGATGCGGTGATTTCCAGTTCAGCATTGCAATGGATGATGGATCTGCCTGCATTATTACGGCGGATTCACAGTGCCTTACAACCCAATGCATATTTTGGTTTTTCTACTTTTGGGCCAGATAATCTCACTGAAATTAAACAGCTGACTGGACAAGGTTTAATTTATATTGATCATGATGTACTGAAACGGTACTTGGAACAGCAAGGCTTTGAAGTATTGTTCATCGCGCAAGAACTGAAGCAGGTTTATTTTGATCATCCCAAATCGGTATTGCAGCATTTAAAAGCGACAGGGGTAACCGCAACAGCTCAGTCACATCGCTGGACCAAGCAATCCTTGCAGCAGTTTTATTTAGATTATCAACAGTTTTATGATGAACAGGGTTTCCGCCTGACTTATGATCCGATTTATGTGATTGCACGGAGAGCAGAGTCATTATCTTTAGGAAATGAGTAGGATTATGCCAGATCGGTTAACGTCCAGACATAATATTGTGCATGGTTATTTTGCATTGAGCATAAGTTTAATGTTTCTGGTGTTTTCTGCTTTCTTCTGGACAATGGTTTGCTTGATTTTGGGTGTTTTACTGATCAGCTTAGGATATATACGCATCTGGAAAAAAGATCAAATCCCCAATCTGATTATTGAAGGGATAGTTTTAATGATGATTTTGTTGTCTTTTGGGTTGGCGAGCTGGATAACAGATTATATGAACCAAAATGCGCCACGAAAAGCCATGTGTGGTTGGGCTAAAAATATTAAGAAATCCGGCAGAAGCAGTGGTCAGTTTTTATTACGAAATGAGCAGAATAGTCAAATTTTCCCTTATACCTACCAGATACAAGACTATGCAGGTAGTGAAATCTGTATTGAATATTCTTTAGATCAGCGTTTGAGTGATTATCCTTATATTCATGAAATTTACCCTCAAAGTTCGATAACTCAGGGAAAGGAGATTAAATAGATGAGTCGTATTTATTTTGTCAGCGGTATTGATACTGAAATTGGTAAAACATATGCCACAGGCTATCTCGCCAAACTTTGGACCGAGCAAGGGCTACGTGTTATTACTCAGAAATTAGTACAAACAGGTAATGTAGATATCTCAGAAGATATCGAAAAACACCGTGAAATTATGGGCAGTGGCTGGTTTCAGGAAGATCACGAAAAGCTGACCATGCCTGAAATTTTTACTTATCCTGCCTCACCACATTTAGCCACACGTCTGGATGGACGTGATCTGGATTTTGCCAAAATCGAGGCAGCGACTAAGGAACTTGCCCAACGTTTTGAGGTGGTGCTGTTAGAAGGTGCAGGTGGTTTGATGGTACCTTTAACTACAGAGATGTTGACCATTGATTATATTGCTCAGCATCAATTTCCTGTGATTTTGGTGACTTCTGGACGTTTGGGCAGTATTAACCATACTTTATTGAGTTTAGAAGCATTAAAGCAGCGTGGTTTGAGTTTGCATGCTTTGGTGTATAACTTAAAGGATGAGTCGAAAGATCCAGTTATTTCGAAAGATACCGCAGATTATTTAAAAGCTTATTTGGCAAAGCATTTTCCTGATGCTCAATGGATTGAGTTGGAAAAGTTTAAATAACTTAAATTTTAATTAGAATCAAAATAGTGGCTCTTCACAGAGTCTCGCTGAGTTCAAGCTAAAGTTAGGGATAAACCACTATGTCTTGCGCTTCAGTTGAAATATATTTCAACTTCGTTCAGGTTCGCCCTACTTTGGTTTCGCCCAAAGTAGGCAAAGGCATTGTCATCTACAAAACCTGTTCTCTCTCCGTTCTTGTTTTTATTATTTCGCAGAAACAATATATTGCAAAATTCACGCAGGTTGTGGATGACGTTTCCGAGTATCATATTTCATCTGAGAGTTTCGATTTTATAAAAGTAAGGCCTAAAATGAACAAGAAAAATAAATTAGCTCTATCCATCTTATTTGGATTTTTGATTCCAGTCTCAACAACTCATGCTGCTGTACCAACAGATAAAACCATCATTAGTTGGATCACCAACTTACAAGATTCAAATGCCAATCCTCCTCAAGCCATTCAGATTGATTCTACCGAAGCCGTAAAACTGATCTCAGGGGAAGAAGCCTATTTATCGGGCGTGAGTTTTGAAAATGCGGGACGGAATTTTTGGGCTGGTTATGTATTAACCCGTCCCAAATTAAAACAGGCTCGAATCTTAAAAGAGTTTGGTGGTCAATCGAATAGCTTTAAAGTACATCCAACCGTTTATAAAGGTAAGCCGATTCAACTGATCGAAATTGAAAGCGCAGGCTCAGGACAGGGCACGGTTGAATCGAGTAAAAGTCTAGTTTATTTAAATCAATGGAGTACTAAGCTGATTACAAGAGTAGAAGAATCTTCTTATAACGGGCGCTATGATGAAAAACTAGGTGCAGAAGATTGTCGTACGGGACGAGAGAACTCTGGCTATTTAAATGTGATGCCTTATTCACCTTATGTCATTCGAACCACAGTGACGGGGGATGCTTGTAATAACAAACCGCAAGGCTATAAAGTAAGTAGTAAGCTTATTCCGATCATGATCAGTGAAATAAAATAAAAAAAGCAACAAGCGAACTTGTTAGCACAGGAGTAGACTCTCATTATGAGAATAGTTTCTTGTTTTTATTATGTAGTTATTACTGACGATACCGATTTTAGTGACATTGGTTTGTTGAGCTAATGCCATCACCTTCCAGAAGCAAAATGGATTGAGTTGGAAAAGTTTTAGTCTCATCCTTGAATGACGTTATAGTTTTTCATTTTCCAACAAGCTTTGCGCCAACGAAATTTCGGCATTATAGGCCGTTTTATTCTGGGGCTGGGGCAGTTTTATTTGAGGTGGGATACCCAAACGATCGACATCTTTGATGCCTAAATTGACATAAGTTCCTGCATAACTTAAGTAGATTTTATTGGATGGTGTCAATTTTTCAAGCATGTTAGATGCTGCGATAGTGCCATAAGTATTTTGCCCCATCGTGATGACCTTGGGGTTTTGTTTTACAGTTAAGATAAATTGCTCACATGAGCTTCCACATTCTGAACTCATCAAAATCACTATTTTTTTAGGTTGGGCTAAAGCTTCTTTTTTGTTAATGGTTTGTCTAATTTCATTTGTATCAAATAGACTGACCCAACGCCAAGGTTGTGTTCGCATTTTTGCAGTGATTGCATCATTCCATTTGTTATGTGAAGCACTGTTCAATAATGTTTTATAGATTGCCCATGCTTTAATATTCTCTGGGGTAGAGAACATTTTAGGTGACTGAAACCAGTACTCATGCTGACCTAATAATTGTATTAAAGGGAAATAATTTGAATCATTACCACCGTTATTTTCACGGACATCAATAATGATATAGGGGGCAGTACGAATATTATCCTGATTTTTCTGAATGACTTTTTCTAGTTTTTGTTTCATTCCCTCTCGAAAAGAGGTGACTTTGATATAAGACGTTAATTCAGATAGTTGTTGAGTTTCTATTAAACTTTGATCTGAACTTGAATTTGTGCTGATATGAAAGCCATGAAATATTGATTGATCTGATGCTCTAAGGTGTCCTTTGCGTATCGAGCGTAAAAAAGGCTCAATGATTACAGTACAGTCTTTAACTGTTTTAATTTGGGTCATTTTATTTTGCTGTGTTTTGAATAACCTATTGATAATATCTGGATATTGTTTCCATTCATCTGCATGAATGCCTGCATCATTTTCTAATAAAAAATTTGCAATAAAATTAAAATCTTGTTGGCACTGCTCATTGGTGAATGTGGCGCCAGACGTTGCTGTATGTGCAAGGCTAGCACAGGCAGTGAGTAATAATGCAATACCGTTTTTTTTCATGATTAATTAAAAGACACGTATTTGATGTTTGTTTTATCTAAAATGTTGTTGGGGCTGGATGAATGAAATGTACTTTTTATAGACACCCTCATTTAATAAAAATCACTATAATTTCACATATGAATATGGAAAATATAACTGATTTGAAAGGGTTTTAATTAACTAAAATAATTGATATATATAATTTTTTTTAATAAGAAAGGCGTATTGCTGAATGAGCATAAAGGGCAATAAAAAAAGCTAACAAGCGAACTTGTTAGCGCAGGAGTAAACTCTCATTATGAGAATAGTTTCTTGTTTTTATTATTTAGTTATTACTGACGATACCGATTTTAGTGACATTGGTTTGTTGAGCCAGCGCCATCACCATTGCAATATTTTTATATTCCGCCTGAGCATCTGGTTTAAATTTAATTTGATCCTGATCGGCTTTTTGGGCCACAGATTCGAATAAAACCTTAAGTGCCTGACGATCTGCAACCGCTTGATCATTCCAGAAAATATGTCCTTGTGCATCGACACGCAGGTTAATCGTTTCTGGTGGCTTCTGATCTGTTGGTGGTGGCGGTGTACCATTCGGCAAATTAATGTTAATGGCATTGTTTGGAATCGGGATGGTGATAATGAACATAATCAGCAGCACCAGCATGACATCAATCAGTGGTGTCATATTGACGTCAAGCATCACCTCATCTTCATCCTTTTTTGAACCTACATTCATACCCATCTGTGGTTCCTCCTGTTATTGTGCGGAAGCAGGCGGAGTAGTGACAAATGCAATTTTGCCAATCCCAGCTTGTTGAGTTGTACTAATCACTTGATCAATTGCTTCATAGTGCGTCAATTGATCACCACGAATATGAACCTCAGGTTGTGGACGCTTTTGTGCTTCAACTTGTAAACGTGCGAGTAGGGTTTCCTTATTTGCAACGTGTTGTTCATTCCAAAAAATATCCCCTGTTTTATTCACTGAAAGCTGGATATTTTGTGGGGTGGTGGCATAAGGCGTATTTTTCTCTTCTGGGAGTTTAACTGGAACGGTATGCGTGACCACTGGAACCGTGATTAAAAAGATAATCAGCAGCACCAGCATGATGTCGACCAGCGGTGTCGTATTAATCGTCCCAATGACTTCATCGTCACTTTGATCAGAATTTATCATCATGCCCATAGCATTCTTCCTTATTTAAGATCACGGTCTGGGTGATTGCGATTTAAATCACCGCTGAGTAATACCGCATGTAAATCCGAACCAAAGGAGCGAACATTGTCCATTACGGCTTTATTACGACGAGTTAACCAGTTGTAGCCCAGTACCGCAGGCACTGCGACAGCCAAACCAATCGCCGTCATAATTAAGGCTTCGCCCACAGGGCCTGCTACTTTATCAATCGATGCTTGGCCTGAAATACCAATCGCGGTCAGCGCATGATAAATTCCCCAAACTGTTCCAAATAATCCTACGAAGGGTGCTGTTGACCCAACGGTTGCAAGGAAGGCCAAGCCATTACTGAGATGACTTTGTACTTTTTCGATAGCACGTTGAATAGAAATGGTCACCCATGTGTTGAAATCAATACGCTCTAATAAGGTGCCATCGTGATGTTTGGTCGAACGAATGCCTTTTTCAGCAATATAACGATAGCTACTATTGCTATTTAAGCTTTCTGCTGCGCTATTCAGCGATTCTGCTTCCCAGAAATGACGTTCCGCTTCTGTGCCATGACGCTTGATTTTACTTTGCTGAAACACTTTAGACAGAATGATGTACCACGTACCAATTGACATCAGCACCAGGATGAATAAAGTCGATTTTGCAACTAAATCACCTTCGCGCCAGAGGGCTTCCAAGCCATAAGGGTTATGTACTTTTTCCACTGTTGCAGGTAATGGTGGTGGTGTCGGTGCAGCTTGTGCAGTCGCATCGGTACTGGTTGTGGTAATGGCGGTGGTCTGCGTAGTTTCATCAGCCCAAACAGCTGCAACTGGAAGTAAGGTCGTTCCTGCAATGAGACCAATTGCCGCGATTCTAGAAATACGTTTTGCTGTGTTTTTCATTTTAAATTCTCCAAAAATTTGTTTGTTCAATGCTTTTCTTTAGGAAATCGTGAATGGATATTCGATTTCGTACCAGTCTTGTTGTGGTACACCGTCTTTCATGGCTGGTTTAAATGTGCACAAGCTATAGGCTTTGACCGCTGCTTTATCCAGACTTTTACTACCACTCGATTTTTTTACTTTTGAGTCAATCACTTTACCTGAGCCATCGACCAGTACCCGAATACGCACCGTACCTTCTTCTTCATTCATCAAGGCTTCACGTGGATATTCAGGCTTTTGGCAACCTGCTTCACCTTCAGAAACACCACGCGAGATCCCCGCAGGTTTTGGAGGCGGAGCTGCAGCTGCTACGGGGGCTGATGGTGCAGCAGCAACAGGGCTTGGACTTGCAGTAGCAGGCGCGGGTGTTGGTGTCGCCACGGCTGTTTTAGTCGGTTGGGCAGGTGCTGGTTTTTGCACAGGGGTGACTTTCTCCACCTGTTTCGGTGGGTCAGGCATCTTGGCCACTTTTTCGACCATCTTCGGTGGTTCTGGGGGCTTTTCTTTCGGTTTAGGTTCCTCAGGTTTTGGCGGCGGTGGTGGTTTGATGTCCTGAATAATCTGTAGCTCTACAGGTTTATCGACAGGCTTGCTAAAGTCTGTCGCTAAACTTGTCATCAGAATATAGGCGATAATGAGATGTAGAAATAACACCAGACCAATGCCGACTAGGCGTTTGGCGGGTTGATTTTCATTCTCAGAAAAGGGGATGCCCATAATTACTCCTGAAATTACAATCATGGATTCACCATCGTTTGGAGGATGAGACCAATTAAAAAATTGATACTGACCACTTTAATTTTTGATGAATCAGAGGATTGCGGTAAACCACTACGACAGAACAAGAGTGATGCCGTAGTGACGAAACGTATTAAAATTTGTAGGTGCCACGGGCGAAGTAGGTACGGCCTGTTGGATCGCTAAAACGTGGATCATAGCCATACTGGAAGTTAGTCACTGTATTGGAAACCGTTGGTTCTTCATCAAACAGATTCTTAATACCAAGTGTTAAATCTAGATTTTTAAAGCCTTTATAGGTTCCTGAAACGTTATAAACGGTATAGTCACTGACACGATGATTCTTATAACCATCAGCAAGATTGTCCGAGTTTTGATCTTTGTAGCCACTTGTGAATTGTTGCTGGAAATTCAGAGCCCAATTTTCGTAATACCAATTTAGGTTTGCCACATGTTTCCAGCGAATTGTTGGTCCGCCATTGCTGATCGGGCTATTATCTTGATATGCCCCTAGGTTGCTAAACCATTCACCATTTTTCTCGGTTTGGTAATCGTATTTCGTGATATAGGTTCCATCAATACCAAAACCAAAACGTCCAGTTGAGGTCATGGGCGTGAGATAATTTAAGCCTAGATCAAAACCTTCTGTTTTTATATTCCCCATGTTTTGCATGGTGGTAATGAGATAGTCAATGGAGCCATCTGTCTTACGGACAAATTTATCTTGATATTTGTTTGGATCTGCAAAAATAGCGGCAGAATCTAGGGCAGAAATCTGATTTTTGATTTCAATATTGTAGTAATCCAAAGAGAACACAAGATTTTTGATTGGTTCAAGTACAAATCCTGCGGTAACCGAGGTTGACTTCTCAGGCTCTAACTCTTTATTTCCCCCTTGCATACGATCGAATTGCTGATTACAGTCACGAGCCTCACTACCGCCAGCGGCAACCTTACCCCCTGGGCATAAAATTGGGTCACTGTTATTTGGTGATAAAGTTCGACTATTGGTTTTATTGATTTCATATAAGGTTGGTGCACGGAAGCCTGTGCTGTACGAAGTACGGAACATGAGTTGTTTAAGTGGTTCCCAACGTAAAGCAATTTTTGGATTAAAGGTATCACCGACATCACTATAGTTGTCGTAGCGCGCTGCAATTTGTGCTTCTAACGTTTTATGTAGTGGGATTTGTAGTTCGGTAAATACTGATGAGATATCGCGCTTGCCTTCTTGATGTGGATTATTAGGATCAGTTCCAAGGCTTGGTAAGCGAGCAGCAAGATCTGAATTTACAGTAGAATCCCACTTGTCATGGCGGAAACTGCCACCAAATGCGAAACCAACATCACCAGCAGGTAAGGTATAAATTGGTCGGCTTGCAGTAAAGTCGACTGTACTGGATTCTAATTTTGCTTTGTTATAATCTCCTGAAAGTGAGAGTTTGTTCCAAAGATTCGGATCATCTCCAGCCGCCTGTGGCCCAAATGGATTAAGTTGGCCTGCATCTAAAGCTGATTGCACAGCCGCTTTATCTAAATATCCACTGGTTGCTGTTTCTGTGACTGCATTACGTGCGTAGCTGACACCTGTATTGATATCCCAACCATATGCTTCACCTTCAATACCTGCAAAAACTCGATGAGATTCATTCTCTGTATCACTAATACGGTTACCAGCTTGTGAGCGTAGTGAGAGTAGAAGTGGTTCACCACTGAGGTTAGCAACAGCAGGTACGAAACCATTCCCTGGATAATATTTACTATTCTTGCCAAGGCTCACTTTATTATTGCCGTTATAGACATCGGGTGCGACTGATGTTGAGACCTTATTGTTGGCATAAACATATTCACCAATGGCGTTGAAGTTATTATTTAGCTTCAGCGTTAAACGGCCCATCGCGGAAATATCTTCTGTTTTTGGCACAATCCCGATCATATTTTGCGTGTTAAGTAGACAAACTTTACCAAGTGCTTCAGTACCTGCATAACCGCCACAGCCTGTTGCTGCATAAGGATTTCCACTGGTTCCATTTTTAGAATCAACGAAATTGGCAGGGAACGAGGCTGAACTTCGTGTATCAAGACCAAGTTCGGGAATCAGGCTGCCTTTTGCGCTAATCTTTCTATCCTTAGCCATGATGTCATTGCCATGGCGATAATCAACCACACCAAATACATTAAAACCATTGTCTTCAAGGTCGCCATAGCCACCAAAAATACTGATGTCTTGAGTATCACCACCTTTATGTTCAGGTTGGGTAAGGCCACCACTGATATTTAATCCAGTGAATTGTTTCTTGGTAATAAAGTTGATGACTCCACCAATGGCATCGGTACCATAAATTGCAGAAGCACCATCACGGACGATCTCGATCCGTTCAAGCATGGCCAGTGGAATCACATTTAAATTGGTTACACCACTATCAAATGCACTTGCAGCCAAACGGCGACCATTGAGTAAAATCAATGTTTTATTTTCGCCAACTCCTCGTAAATTGGCTGTTGCTCCTGCAGTACCAGAGTGTCCGACGTTTTGTGAAGTAACAAAACCTGCTTGGTTGGCCGTAATTTTAGTGAGTGCTTCTTCTGTTGTGGTTACCCCTTGTTTTAGAATCTCATCAACCTTGACGACTGTGATCGGTGAAGCACTCTGTGCTGCAACGCCTTTAATGGAAGAACCTGTAACTGCAACTTTTACAACTTTGGCTACTTTTTCCTCGGATGATGATTCTGCCTCAGCAGCGTGAGCCATGGTTAAACACAACATACTTAAACTAAGTGTACTGAGTTTGAGTATGGTTTTGCCCGCTTTTGGCAGAGCAGTTGGTTGAGCGAAGTTGGCTTTTTTCATTGATTATTTAACCCCTAAATGGATTGCCACTCTAAAAATTCAATAAATCCGTTTTAGCAAGAGCTGTGCCAAACCCTATTTTTAGATTTTGCTTAATGTAGAATAAAATGTGTAAAAGTGTTTTAGTTTTTATATATAAGCTTTTCATATTTTTACTAAATATTAAAAATGTTGAAACAATTTCAGATGTCGCCTAGTTAACATAATCTTCCAGATAAGGTATGATTTTTTAATGCATTAAAATGAATCATAAAGTTTTATTTTTGCTTTTTTGTGGTGCATTAAGTCTTTTATTGCTATAAAACATTAGGTTTATTATTTTTATTTCATTGAAATGGAAAATAATATATAAAAATATGATTTGGCATAAAGTTACTTTTATTTAAGATGCGTCAAAAATAAGTCTGCTTGGAATATCTGTTGATTAAAAAACAGGCTTATTTTTTTATTGGAAAAGTGGCATGAAAATAGCTAGGTAATTTTCGATCTTTAAGGGGTTTTTCTTTTGACTGAATTTTTCCAACTGGTAAAACATCATTAAATAAATGATTTTTTAGTAAAAAACTGGAATGAGACATGCTGAAAGGGAAACGGTTGTAGTGTTGAATGCTATGCAAAAGTCTAGTATTTATTAAAAAACGATAATGTGAGCACTGATTTGAAGTCAACTTTTTTTACGGTCACTGTATTCTCAACCATTATTGCATGCATGCCGATGGGGTATGCAAAAACACCTGCCCAAGCAGATAAAGTACTCCGTGTTGCTTTTGAAGCACCAGATGATGGTTTTGACATGGTTAAAACTTTTAATTTTTACAGTGGTAATGTTGCCGATGTGATTTTTGAAAGATTGCTACAATATGATTATCTGGCTAACCCTGTGAAATTGGTTCCGTCCACAGCAGAAAGCCTACCTGTCATTCAAAAAAATGGTCAGATTTATATATTTAAAATAAAGCCTGGGATTTATTTTACTGATGATCCAGCATTTAAAGGCATGCGTAGGGAGTTGGTTGCTGAGGATTATGTCTATTCCATTAAGCGGATACTCGATCCTAAAAATCATGCCTCATCATTTTCTTTTATTGATAATAAAATCGTCGGTGCCAATGCACTGGTTGACCAAGCTAAAAAAACCGGCACATTTAACTATGATGCCAAGATTGAAGGTGTTAAGGCACTGGATAAATATACGATTCAATTTACCTTGACGCAACCTGATTATAATTTTCCTTATATTCTAGCCTATAGTAGCTTTGGCGCAACTGCGCGTGAAGTTGTTGAATATTATAAAGATCGTTTGGCTATGCATCCTGTGGGAACAGGGCCCTATATGCTGAGTAAATATGTGCCCCGCAGCAAGATCGAATTGGTGGCCAATCCAGATTACCGCGGTTTTGTCTGGAATTTTAAATCCACAGGCACGGCTTGGGATGATCAACTGGTCAAAGAAATGAGTGGCAAGCAAATGCCGCAAATTGGCAAAGTCAATATCAGCATTATCGAAGAAGAACAATCACGTTGGCTCGCCTTTCAGTCCAAGCAACTGGATTTTGATAAGGTCACTTCAAATGCAATTCCTAAAGTGCTTGATCAAAATAATCAGTTAAAAGCAGAAATGCAAAGACAGGGTATACGTCTTTATGCCAATAAAGAGGCGGAGATTACCTATTCGATGTTGAATATGCGTGATCCTATTGTTGGTGGTAATAGCCTAGATAAAATTGCGTTAAGACGTGCCATCGCTATGTCTTTTAATGTCAATGAATATATCCGTATTTTAAGAAAGGGACAGGCGGTTAAGGCAGAAATGTTAGTACCAGCTGGCGTAAGTGGATATAACCCGAATTACCGCAGCAGCATCGGTTATAACCCGGTATTGGCCAATAAATTATTGGATCATTTTGGTTATAAAAAAGGCACCGATGGTTATCGTAATTTGCCTAATGGCAAGCCTCTAACCTTAAAAATAAATACCGAGAGTGGCACATCTTCCGTAATGTATTCTGAGTTATGGAAGAAAAATTTAGATGCAGTCGGGATTCGGGCAGACTTTAAAGTCAGTAATTTTGCCGATAACTTAAAAGCTGCAACCCAGTGTCAATACATGATGTGGAGTGGGGCATGGCATGCGGATTATCCCGAGGGAGAAAATTTCACGCAGTTACTTTATGGGCCAAATGTTGGACGAGGTAATCAATCCTGTTATCAGTCTGCCGCCTATGACAATCTATATAAACAAGCGATGCAGCAACCCCCTGAAAAACGGATGCCATTCTATGAAAAAATGAGTCGCCAAATCGAAGCAGACAATACTTGGATTTTACAAGATACACGGATTCGCAACTGGTTGATTCAACCTGAAGTACAGGGATTTAAGGCCCATCCGATCATGAATACCAATTGGCAATATTTAGATATTGTTTCACCAACTCAAAAATAAGTGATGCATTTATGATGAAGCAGAATTTTAAACTTTCGATGCAACACATGAGTGTGGCGCTGTTATTGGGGACAACATTAAGTCTAGGGGTAACGATTACAGAAGCGAAAAGCCCAGCGGATCCTAAAAAAGTACTCCGTTATGCTTTTCCAGTCGCAGAAACGGGTTTTGATCCCGTTGCCACGCAAGATTTATATTCTGCACATATTCTTTATTCGGTATTTGAAACCCTTTATACCTACGATTATTTAGCTTCTCCTGCCAAATTGGTGCCAAAAACGGCAGTGGCATTACCTGAAGTGAGTGCAGATGGTTTGACCTATACCATTCGGATTCAGAAAGGGATTTATTTCACCCCTGATCCTGCATTTCAAGGCAAGCCGCGTGAACTCACTGCTGCTGATTATGCGTATTCATTTAAACGCTTACTTGATCCAAATCTACATTCACCAAACAGCTGGTTGTTCGAAGATAAAATCGTGGGCATTGAACCATTTATTCAACAAGCCAGTAAAACTGGGAAATTTAATTATGACCAGCCAATGGCGGGGATACAAACACCTGATCGGTATACTTTGGTGATCCGTTTAAAAGAACCGAATCATAATTTTCCGATGCTGTTGGCGCATCAACCGACGGGTGCAGTGGCGCGCGAGGTGATTGAAAAATATCGGGATAAAGCGGGTTATGTGATGGGGCGACCTGTCGGAACAGGCCCTTATATGCTGTCACACTGGACACCGGGTTCTCGGATTATTCTGAAAGCAAATCCAGATTATCGTGGTTTTATCTGGGATTTTAAGTCCAGTGATCCTGCCGATCAGAAAATCGTGCAACAAATGCAAGGCAAGAAAATGCCGCAGATTGGTGTAGTTGATATTCAGGTGATTGAAGAATCGCAATCTGGATGGCTGTCTTTTCAGAAAGATGGACTGGATTTATTTACCTTGGATGGTGAGTTACCCGTACAGGCCTTAGATCAAGATGGCAAATTAAAACCTGAACTTGCCAAGAAGGGTATCCAGCTATCGCGTATCTTAGATCCGTCGATTGACTATCTGTATTGGAATATCCAGAACCCTGTGGTAGGGGGCTTGAGTAAGGACAAGATTGCACTGCGCCGTGCCATGTCTATGGCAATTTCCAAAGATAAATTCATTAGTATTTTAGCCAAAGGCAATGCTCAAAAATTAGAGTCGCCAATTCCCTTTGGTGTGGCAGGGCATGATCCAAATTATAAAAGCAGCATTCCTTATTCAGTCAAGGCAGCCAATCTGTTACTGGATCGCTATAACTATAAAGTCGGTAAGAACGGCTGGCGGACTCTACCGGATGGCAAACCTTTAGTAATTGAGTTTATGCCTTCAACCAGTAGTGCCCGTAGTATGCAAATGGCAGAATTGCTGAAAAAAGATCTGACCAATATCAAAATTAATATGGTGTCAAAACCCGTTCCATTTGCTGAAGGTTTAAAAGCAGAAAAACAATGTAAGACCATGTTTAAGGCCTCCGCTTGGATTGCAGACTACCCTGATGCAGATAACTTTGTGCAGTTGTTCTATGGCAATAATATCCATGCGACCAACCATACCTGCTTTAAATTACCAGAATATGATCGTCTCTATGAGCAATCACAGAAACTGGATGACAGTCCTGAGCGTGATCTGCTGTATCGCAAAATGTCACGGCTGTTAGAGTTTTATTCACCTGTACAGTTCATGTCGACTCGCTACCGTACTGTAGTCGCTCAACCGCGTGTGATTGGTTATAAAAAGCATCCGGTATTACCCGCAGAGTGGATGTACATCGATATTCAAGACAAGAAATAACAAACAGATTAAATTGGAGAGAGAAATGGCGAAAAAAATATTACAACGATCAACACTGGGGCTGTTATCCCTGGCAGCGCTAGGCATGAGCCAAGGTATTTGGGCTGAAAATACCCGAACGACTTTACCAATTTTAAAAACCAGTGAAAGTGCGCAATGGTGTGATGCCAATGTGCAGACCTTAAAGCAGCGCATCGCTCAACTCGAAAAACAAACCGTAACCGCTCAATCTGATGCGGCACCTGTCTTGGCAGAGTGGGATCAACTGATGGCCAGCTTTGAAGATTTTTCAGGGCCGATTAGCCTGTATAGCAATGTCGATCCTGATGCGAAATTGCGTAAAGCAGCAGAAGACTGTGAGGTCAAACTCAATCAACTACAGACGGAAATCTATCAAAATCCAAAGCTGTATCAACGTTTTAAGAACACCAAAGCCAAGGATGCGATTGACCGTAAATATCGGCAGGATATCCTCGATGCCTTTGAAGATACCGGGGTACAACTTCCCCCTGCGAAAAGAGCACGGGTCAAAACGATTTTTGATGAGCTCACCAAACTTTCACAAGAGTTCTCCCGCAATATTCGGGATAACCCAGAAAAATTAGAATTTACGCCAGCCGAATTGAAGGGACTACCTGACAGCTATATTGCAGGCCTAAAGAAAAATGACAAAGGCAATTATTTATTAGGCTTTGAATATCCAGAGTATCAACCGTTTATGGAGTTGGCAGACAGCGATGCGGCACGGAAACGTTATCAAACCGCATTTACACGCCGTGGTACTGAAAAGAATTTAGTTTTACTGAAACAAATTATCGATTTGCGTTATGAATTGGCGCAGCAATTTGGTCAGCCAAGTTATGCTGACTGGACTTTAAAGAAGCGCATGGCCAAAACACCCAAAACGGTCAATACGTTCTTGTCCGATGTGCATCAAGTGGTTGCCCCATTAGAGCAAAAAGAAGTACAAGAATTACGTGCCTTTAAAGCCAAAACCATGAACATTGCTTTAGAACAAGCCGAAATTAACCGCTGGAATGTCAATTACTGGAGTGAAAAACTCCGCAAGGAAAAATACCAGATTGATCAAGAAAAACTCCGTGATTATTTCCCGACATTGGCCGCTCAAAAATGGTTATTTGCGATTTCATCTGATCTATATGGCATTGAGTTTAAACCCGCCAAAGTCGCTACATGGCAAGATGAGGTTGAATATTACGATGTTACCGATAAGAAGACGGGTGAAGTCCTTGGCGGTTTATACATGGATAAATTTCCGCGTGAAGGCAAGTATGGTCATGCGGCGGTGTGGGGTGTTTATGGGGGCAGTACGCTCAGCAAGCGTAAACCCATTTCGGTATTGGTCACCAACTTTAACCGCAAAGGTTTAAACAGTGATGAACTGGAAACTTTTGTACATGAGTTTGGACATGCTTTGCATGGCATTTTATCGAAAACCCGTTATTCAGGTCAGTCAGGGACTTCAGTCGAACGAGACTTTGTTGAAGCACCTTCACAAATGTATGAAGAGTGGGCGCGTCGTAAAGAAACCTTAGCTAAAGTGGCCGACTATTGTGATCCTGCTTGCCCACGCGTCGATGATGCACTGATTGCACGTCTTAAATCAGTCCATAATTATGGACGTGGTCTGCGCTATGCACGTCAAACCCTTTATGCGCAATATGACATGGCGTTACATGGTGCGGATGCACTGAAAGTACAGCCGATGGATGTCTGGAAAAAAATGGAGTCTGCAACTGCATTGGGCTACGTACCGAATACTGAATTCCCGGGACAGTTTGGTCATTTGATGGGGTATCAAGCGGGTTATTACGGTTATATGTGGTCTGAGGTATTGGCCCTGGATATGTTATCTGCTTTTGGTGACAACCTGAATAATCCGGAAGTTGGCCAGCGTTACCGTCAAACGATTTTGTCGCAAGGCAGTCAGAAAGATGCTGCACAATTGGTCAAAGACTTTTTAGGCCGAGAACCAGATAACAAAGCTTTCTTTAATGAAATTACAGGTCAACGGGTTAAATAAGGATTTGCCATTATGCTTGCTTATGTCGTGCGTAGACTATGGCAAATGATCCCGACCATGTTGGGTGTTATTTTGCTGATTTTCTTCTTGTTTAACTGGGTTGGAGGTGATCCTGCATATATCTTGGCAGGGAAGATGTCTAACCCTGAGCAAATTGAAAACATCCGTAAACAGTTGGGCGTTGACCAACCGTATTATGTACAGCTTTGGATTTTTATTAAGCAGATTCTGACCTTTGACTATGGTGCAAGCTGGAGTACAGGAGAGTCCGTTTCGCAGATTATTCTGACCCGTTTAGGGCCATCGTTGACCTTATTGATTCCACTGACCATTTTACAAACCGTCATTTCTATCATCTTGGCGTTGGCGGTTGCATCGGTTCGTGGTTCATTGACCGATCGTATGGTGATGATGCTGTGTACCATTGGCATGTCGATCAGTATCTTGGTGTATATCATCGTATTTCAATATGTTTTGGCGTATCAACTCAGTTGGTTCCCGGTACAGGGCTGGAGTGATAGTTTTAGCCAAAATCTATTCCATTATGCCTTGTTGCCTATTTTGATCATGTTGGTGGTCAGTATTGCCCCGACGCTACGTTTATATCGCAGCTTTGTGCTGGATGAAATCAATCAAGATTATGTCCGTACAGCACGTGCTAAAGGCGTGGGGGAGTCTCGGGTTCTTGGTGTACATGTTTTGCGGAATGCCTCGATTCCGATTGTGACCGAAGTGATGGCCAGTTTGCCTGCCTTGTTGATCGGAGCTTTCCTGATCGAACGTTTCTTTGGTATTCCCGGAATCGGCCGTGAAATTATTATTGCTGTTGAACGTAGTGATTTTCCAGTGATTAAAGCGATTACCGTATATATCGCTGCGGTGACCATGATTTTTAACCTGATCGCCGATCTGATTTATAAGCTCCTCGATCCTCGTGTACAGCTGAAGTAGGAGGATGAAGATGCTTAACACAATTTTTAAAGGCAAAGTCTCTTCAAATGATTCAACAGCTGCAACAGGTTTATGGCAACTGGCATTACGGCGTTTGAAAGCAGATCGTATCGCTGTCGTTTCTTTTATTGTGGTGCTGTTCTATTTCATTTTATTGGCGTTATCCATGACGGGGGTAATTGCATCAAACTGGAATAAAGAAGTGGCCGTCAGTTATGCGCCGCCGACATTTTTAGGTGCAGATAAAGAGTTAGACCAAATCAAAACCAAGACGGAAACAGCTGCCGCTTTGCCTGAAAATCCAGTTGATCCCTTGAAAGAGGTGATTCAACAATTGAATGCAGAAATTAAAAAGGAACAACAAAACGGTTCTCCTATAGATAACTATGGCATGGTTGATCCATTGGCTGAGGATATGCAGCAGATTGATCAGCAGCTCGGTGGACATTTACTGGATCAAAAACAAGAATTAAAAACCACCTTGGCTTTTGGTGCAGATAAATGGGGACAAGATGTATTGCTCAAAACCATTAAAGGAGCTGAGACTTCAATTCTAGTCGGCTTACTGTCAGCAGTATTGGCCGTCGTGATTGGTACTTTCTTAGGCGCAATTGCCGGTTATTTTGGTGGCTGGGTCGACGATGTACTGAACTGGTTCTATAACATTTTTACCTCGATCCCTTATTTGCTATTGGTATTGGCTATTGCCGCAGTCCTACAACAAAAAGGCATTCTGTCGATTGTGTTAATTCTTGGATTGACGGGATGGACAGGCGTTTTCCGCTTGATACGTGCTGAATATATGAAGCATAAATCACGGGAATATGTGCTTGCGGCCAAAGCCATTGGTGTCAGCCATTTACGTCGTATGTTCGTGCATATCTTTCCGAACGTCAGTCATATTGCCTTGGTACAGATTTCGATTTTGGTGGTGTCATTTATCAAATCCGAAGTGATTCTCAGCTTCCTCGGTTTTGGCGTACCTGTCGGCGTGGTGTCTTGGGGCAGTATGTTGAATGAAGCGCAAAGTGAGTTGATCTTGGGCAAATGGTGGCAATTGGCAGCGGCATCGATCGCAATGGCGGTTTTGGTCACAGCATTCTCAATGTTTACCGACGCCTTGCGTGATGCTTTAGATCCTAAGTTGAAATAGCGGAGAGATAATTATGCAAGATCAAAATGAAACGACGCTATTACATGTCGACAATCTGCATGTCAGCTTTAAAGGTGAAAATAAACAGTGGATTGAAACGGTCAAAGGCATTTCATTTTCCATTCCTAAAAACAAGACCGTGGCTTTGGTTGGAGAGTCGGGCAGTGGCAAATCGGTCACTTCCCTTGCGGTGATGGGGTTGTTGCCCAAAGGGCAAAGCCAGATTGCAGAACAGAGCCAAATCAGCTTTGAGGGAAAAGACTTACTGAATTTATCGGCCAAAGAAATTCGAAAGATCTGTGGTAAAGACATTGCCATGATTTTTCAGGAACCGATGTCCTCACTGAATCCAGTCTTTACTGTAGGCGACCAGATTGCCGAGGTATTGTGTATTCATTTAGGCATGGGGCGCAAGCAAGCGCGAGGACGTGTATTAGAGCTACTTCGAGAAGTGGGTATACCAGCACCTGAAACCAAGATTGATGCCTATCCGAGTCAGCTTTCAGGAGGCCAGCAGCAACGGGTGATGATTGCGATGGCAATTGCCTGTGAACCTAAGCTGTTGATTGCGGACGAACCAACTACGGCTTTGGATGTCACGATTCAGAAGCAGATTATTGATTTACTGGAGTCTTTACGGCAACGTCATGAAATGTCGATGCTGTTTATTACCCATGATCTGGCTTTGGTCGGTGAAATTGCAGATGAAGTGATTGTGATGCGTCATGGTGAAATTCGTGAAAATGGCCCAGTTAAACAGGTGCTGGAACAACCACAAGATGTGTATACCCGTGCTTTGCTGCATTGTCGTCCACAGCTCTCGACTCGTCCATATCGTTTACCTGTGACCAGTGATTTTATGAAGCAGGACGAAAATGGACAACTGATCGAAGCCACCAATCTGTCTGATCTAAACTTGAAACAACGTGTCCGTGGTCTGACTGGCGAAGAACCCATTGTTTTAGATGTCAAAGACCTGAAAAAGTCATTTTATAGCCGTAAGGGCTTGTGGGGGCGTGACGAATTTCAAGCGGTGAAAGGGGTCTCTTTTCAGCTTGCAAAAGGTAAAACTTTAGGGCTGGTTGGCGAGTCTGGTTCAGGTAAAACTACAGTGGGCTTGTTACTGATGCGCTTACATGAAGCAACCGGTGGACAGGCATTAATTGGCGGCAAAGATATTCTTGCCATGAGTGAGAAAGAGTTTTGTCAGTACCAGCGCAAGATTCAGATTATTTTCCAGAATCCGTATGCATCGCTTAATCCCCGTTTTACCATCGGACAGATTCTATTGGAACCGATGCGGATTCATGGCATTGGTGAAAATGACGCAGAACGTAAAAAGATTGCTTTGGAATTACTGGAAAGAGTAAGTCTACCAGCGCAAGCATATGATCGCTATCCGCATGAGTTTTCTGGTGGGCAGCGACAACGGATTGCGATTGCACGTTGCTTGACCTTAAAACCTGAGATTTTGATTTGTGATGAATCGGTTTCTGCGCTGGATGTATCGGTACAAGCACAGGTGCTGAATTTATTGCAGGACCTGCAAGATGAGTTTGGTCTGAGTTATATCTTTATTTCCCATGATTTATCGGTGGTGAAATATATTTCAGATCAGGTAATGGTCATGAATCATGGTGAGTTGGTGGAAATCGCCAATTCGGATGAACTGTACCTCCATCCACAACATGAATATACCAAAAAGTTGCTGAATGCGATTCCTCAGGGGATTGCCCACCCTCATTAAAAGCAGGGCATAAAAAAACGCTCTGATCAGAGCGTTTTTTTATTTTAAAGGAAAAAAGATTAGAACTTTTTAAAACCTTTATTGAAACCAATGGTTTTACGACCATTATTGTTGTTGCTATTTGCGCCTGAACGTTGCTGTGATTGATCTTGTTCGTCATCACGGCGTTGTTGACGGAGGTAACCACCACGACGCGCGGCCATAGGTTTGTCGGCCATACGCTCGGTACGACGTTTTGCCATACCGAATAAACCTGTCCCTTGACGTGGTTTTAATTCCACTGATTTTGCCAAGTTGTCGATATCGGTTTTATCCAGCTCCATCCAGCGACCTGTACGTAACTCACGCGGTAAAATGACCGTGCCATAACGGGTACGCAATAAGCGGCTGACTTTCAGGCTTTGTGATTCAAAGATACGGCGAACTTCACGGTTACGACCTTCTTTCACCACCACTTGATACCAACGGTTGATCCCGTCACCACCAATTTCAGAGAATGATTCAAACTTGGCTGGACCATCTTCAAGCTCAACCCCTTTCAGCATGTTATTGCGAATTTGAGGTGTCACTTCGCCCATCACACGAACCGCGTATTCACGTTCAACTTCGTTTGAAGGGTGCATTAAACGGTTGGCAAGTTCACCATCATTGGTGAATAACAACAGACCGGTACTGTTAATGTCCAGACGACCGACCATGACCCAGCGGTCATTGGCGATTTGCGGCAAATGATCAAATACGGTAGGACGCTTTTCAGGGTCATTGCGTGAGCAAATTTCACCTTCTGGCTTATAGTAAATTAAAACACGACGACGGATTTCGTCTTCAATTTGGAATTGTACTTTACGACCATCGATACGAAGCTCATCACCTGGTTCGATACGTTCACCGACTTGGGCAATCTGACCATTGATACTGACACGACCAGCAGCAATGACTTCCTCCATATAGCGACGCGAGCCTAACCCGACTCTCGCTAAAACCTTTTGTAATTTTTCACTCATGACAGCACAACCTTAGACATAATGATCAACAGTTCACCTTCTCAAGACTTCGGTGCATGTGCATCGAGAGCCATGAATGCTTCCTTGGCGTTCTGCAGGGGAGGCAATTGGCCTAGCGAAGCTAAACCAAATGCATTTAAAAATTGGGGCGTTGTAATTAACAACGCAGGTCTTCCAGGTAAATCTCTGAAACCAGCTTCTTTAATCCAGTTCCAGTCAAAAAGCGTTCTTAAATTCTGGCTATTGTTGGATACACCACGAATTTGTTCAATATCAGCACGCGTGACAGGCTGATGGTAAGCAATCACTGCGACTGTTTCGAGTAATGACGGTGATAATTTGGTTGGGCGTTCTGGCCAAACCTGCGCAATCACATTTCGATATTTAGCACGTACTTGAAAGCGGAAACCTTGCGCCGTTTCAATCAACTCGATGGATCGGCCATGTTGCAACATCGCAAGTTGTTGTAAAAACGTACGTAATTGTTGCTTATTATATTGGTTTTGAAAGGCTTCTTTTAGGCGCGCAAGAGAAACTGGGGAGTCACTGGCGAATAAAATCGCTTCAATTTGCAATAACACCTCATGATGAATGTCTTCAAATGACATGCCTTCATTCTGCTCAAATTGATCTAAACTCATGCCGTCACTCCTTGAATCGTTAAGGGAGCTTCAATTCCGGTATGAATAATTTGAATTTTTTGCTGACGTGTCAGTTCAAGTACTGCCATAAATGTCACAACCATACCCATACGGCCTTGCATCGGATTTAATAATTCAATAAAACTCAAGGCTTCACCTGATGCCAGTTGGCTTTCAATAAAGGCAATACGTTCTTCTAAGAGGACGGGCTCTTGTGCCACCACATGGGTGATCGGTTCTGGGCGGTTGAAGACGCAAAATAAAGCATCATGTAAGGCAGCAACATCATAGCCTTCATAAATCGGGGCAATATGCCCAATACTGACATTGGTGCTAAAAGTATCGCGCTCGAAAATTGGCATTTGCCCCAATCGTTCCGCCGCTTGCTTGATACGTAAATAGGTTTCTAGACGATCAATCAATTCCTGTTTCGGATCTTTTTCAAACTGATCAACAGCAACAGGTTTTGGTAGAAGTAGACGTGATTTCAGATCAGCCAGTAATGCAGCCATCACCATATAATCTGCAGTTAATTCGATATTGAGTGATTTCATACTATCCATATAGGATAGATATTGGGTTGCAATCGGAGAAATATCGACCTGCAATAAATCAAAGCCATTTTTTTGAATCAGATAGATCAGAAAGTCTAAAGGACCTTCAAATTGTTCCAGTAAAATTTCAAACGCAGCAGGGGGTATATATAAATCTTCAGGTATGACTTCTTGCCACTCGTCAAGCACGCGAATGGAAGGAGTGGACTCCAATGTTTGGGGGAGAATTTGGTTCATTACCGTTATAAGCCACGCGAATTTTCAAAAGCATGAAAGATATAATTTTGTGTGCAAGGAGGGCACATGCTACCAAGAGCAAGTCTATTCTAATCGAAATTGACAATTTAATAAATTACTGACTTACAAAAACCTTAAACTTCTCAGGGTATTTTCTGTATTTATGCAAGATTATATCGGCTATAGAAAAAACATATGCTTAAATGAGCAGCGAAATCATTATTTTATTTAAATGATAAATTGCCATGAAACAATATTTAAAAACACAACAAAACACATTTGGACAAACCGTTGGCTTTGCCTTAGACCATCCACCTAGTCAGCCAATCAGCAGCGATCTTGTCAGTCGCTCCCTAAGACTGATTCATATCGTCGGTGAAATCTCTGATCAGGCAGCTAGTCAGATTTGGCAAGTGGTTGCCACAGAGCCCAATGCAGCATGCTGGACTTATTTACCTTATGCTGCACCGCAAAGCCAGTTTTTGTTAAAACAGGATTTGCAAAATCGATTTGGTTTTAATGGCTCTACACATTTCCTCATAGAAGTCGATGGGGAAATTCAAGGCTGGATTGCATTGTTAAATCCAAGACTGGAGCTGGGGGTAATTGAGATCGGTAATGTTTATTTTTCTCATCGAATGAAAAAATCTAAAGCTTCAACTGAAACGATATTTTTACTGTTACAACAATGTTTTGCCCATGGGTTTAGGCGTGTAGAGTGGAAGTGTGATGATTGTAATGCACCTTCTAAAGCTGCTGCTTTACGGTTTGGTTTTCAGTACGAAGGTTTATTCCGTCAAGATCGGATTACCAAAGGGCATAACCGTAATACGGCATGGTTTTCAATCCTCGATGAGGAGTGGCCTGATTTAGAAAAAATCTATCAGCAATGGCTTAGTCCTGATAATTTTGATGCACAAGGTTTTCAGAAACAGCGGCTATCTGATTTCTTTATAAATTAAAAATCAGTGTTTATTCAAAAGCACTGACATCACCGACACCACGACGTACGATTTCAGGATTTTCTCCAGATAAATCCACAATACTGGTGGTGGATAAGGTACCGAAGCCGCTGTCGATAAATACATCTATACGTTTGCCTAACTGGTTTTCAATATCATAAGGATCATCCAGCGGATCTTTTTGCTCAGGCAAAATCAGGGTGCTGGTTAGCAGCGGTTCACCCAGTTCTTGTAATAAGGCCTGTGCAACAGGATTACTTGGAATACGCAGACCAATGGTTTTTTTCTTTGGATGCATTAAACGTTTTGGCACCTCGCTAGTCGCGGGCAAAATAAACGTTGTGACTGCGGGGGTGTTGTTTTTCAATAAGCGATACATGGCATTATCGACTTTGGCATAGGTCGCAATGTCAGATAAATCACAACACATAATCGCATATTGATGTTTCGGGCCTAAGCCACGGATTTGCGCAATTCGTTCCATTGCGTTTTTATTGCCGATTTGGCAACCAATTGCATAGGCGGCATCGGTAGGATACACCACCACATCACCTGCACGAATACGTTCTACCGCTTGGGTAATTAAGCGAGCCTGTGGATTCTCAGGATGAATATGTAAATGCAACATCTTTGAACTCCCTGATCTATATGGCTAAATTTAGTATGAAACGGGTTATGGTTAAGTTGCAAGCATTAGATGTGACAATTTTGTCTTTTAATCAAGGTCTTCGCGTTTAAATTCATCTCGTTGTAATGGTGTGCTATTCCGTGTGCAATGGCAGATGTAATGAATGAAATGCGCTGCGTCGCGTGGCAATTTAGCTTCGCCAGAAAAATAACGCTGTACTTGTGCAAAGACATGATCTTTAAATTGTTGGCCGTTGCCGCTGTCGCCGGTTAAATTATCCAATGAGACGCGAAATTTCCGACCAAAGGCAGTTGCGAACAGCCATTCAATCGCTTGGGGTTTGATTTCGACTTGTTCAAATAAGGCTTGTTGTTCAGCCGTCCTGCCATCTGGTGCATACCAATACCCAAGATCAGGCAGTAGGCGACGTTGCGCGCCAGAAATGCTCCAATGGCTAATTTCATGCAGCGCACTATTAAAGAAACCGTGGGCAAATTGGATTCTTGCGGGTTGTCCATTTTCTGATGGGAAATATTCTGGTTCAAAATCACCTTTAACTAGTGTCACATTATGGTGGGAAAACCAGTGATTAAAGTGTAAAATAAGCCAATCAACCTGTTCTGGTTCTGATGTTAACTTTTGCCAAGATGAGCGTTGCACTTGATCTGGCGTTAATGCAGGAGCAGAGGTTGAATGGGTGCTTACAAGTAATGAAGTTGTTACTTCAAGTTGCGGCTGCAACAGGTGCATTGCTTAATTTACCCCGAGTTCTGTCTAAAGAAGTGCAAAATTGTATCTTAATCTTTGACAGAGTACCGATGAATTTGTAGAATTGCCGCCTTAATTATGTCAGCAAATACCTTTCCGGCACAGATTGAGCCGTTTAAATGGGCTGAACAGGGCTTTACATGGTCAGGCACACTGCCATTGTCTCGCTTTGCTCGTATCGCTCGTGAAGCTGTTGGATCAATTAATGATCGATTGATCAACGTAGACTGTAAGCTATCAATGGATGCATATCATCGTATTGTATGGCTGGATGGACATATTGAAACGAAAGTTCCAATGGAATGCCAACGTTGTTTGGATACCGTTGAAACTGAACTTGTTTCAAGCTTTCATTTGGCTTTGATCGATGATGAGTCACTGATAGAGCGCTTGGATGAGGATGCTGATTTCATCGTTTTAGGTGAAAGTGAGTCTTCGAAAAAAGGTGATTTTGATACACCTGCTTCGATTGATTTGCTCGCACTACTAGAAGATGAACTGTTATTGTTGATGCCTTTATCTCCCAAGCATGATGTTTGTGAGCATAAACATCGACCTGCCATTCAGGACGTTGTCGAAGAGAAGCGGGATAACCCGTTTGATGTTTTGGCAAGTTTGAAGGGTAAACTTAACTCATAATTTGTGATATAATGTTGAGTTAAGACAACTGAATTTGTTTCTGATCCATTTTTTCGATCTTTGTAAGGAGCCATCATGGCCGTTCAGCAAAACCGTAAAAGTCGCTCTCGCCGTGACATGCGCCGTTCACATGACGCTTTAACCGAGAATGCATTATCTGTAGACCAAACTACTGGTGAAACTCATCGTCGTCACCACGTGACTAAAGACGGTATTTACCGTGGTCGTCAATTATTCGCTAAAGCAGCTGATGCTGAATAATTGAACCATATGCATTAAGCGTTAGCTTAAAGTATAGAAAAAATGGGAGCGAAAGCTCCCTTTTTTGTTGTTTTTCGCAATTAAAAAACGATTTAATCAATGGTAAATTGCCGCATCGGAAAAGAGTCTGTTGTCATTCTCATGTAGAATCATGGGAGTTGATCAAATTGGCGATAGACCATTTTAAGGATTTTTATATGTCGACTAAACGACTTGAGCAGGCAGCTCAGGCAACAAAAACAGCATTTGTTTTTCCTGGTCAGGGTTCACAAAAAGCAGGTATGTTGGCTGAACTTGCAGAGCAATTTAGTGTCGTTCAAGATACATTTGCAGAAGCATCAGCAGCACTCGGTTTTGATCTGTGGCAGATTGCCCAGAGTGGTGAAGGCTTAGACCAAACTGAAAATACTCAACCTGTGTTATTGACAGCAAGCATTGCTTTATGGCGTGTGTGGTTAGAACTGGGTGGAATTGTGCCAAAGTACCTTGCTGGGCACTCTTTAGGGGAATACAGTGCGCTTGTTGCGGCAGAAGCAATGAGTTTAGCTGATGCGGTTAAACTGGTTCATTTGCGTGGCAAATTGATGCAGGGTGCTGTTCCTCAGGGTACAGGTGCCATGGCTGCGATTCTTGGCTTGGCGGATGAAAAAGTGATTGAGCTTTGTCAGAATGCCAATGCCTCTGCTGCGGGACAAGGCTCGGTTGAAGCTGCAAATTATAATGCACAAGGGCAGGTTGTGATTGCAGGTAGCACGGCTTTGGTTCAACAAGTCATGGCAGAAGCAAAAGAACAATCAGGTAAGGCCATCGCATTGCCTGTTTCGGTGCCTTCACATTGTACCTTGATGAAGCCAGCCGCAGAAAAGTTTGCGGAAGCTTTGGAACAAACTGCCATTGAGCTACCATGCCTTCCTG
This sequence comes from Acinetobacter sp. NBRC 110496, assembly GCF_000876115.1. NCBI lineage: Bacteria > Pseudomonadati > Pseudomonadota > Gammaproteobacteria > Moraxellales > Moraxellaceae > Acinetobacter > Acinetobacter sp. NBRC 110496. The sequence continues at coordinate 10,680 of NZ_BBTF01000012.1, read as the reverse complement.
TAATACAAAATGTCAACGCGGAAATCGCGACAGATGTTGCCCAGTTACGTCAGGCATTAACGGCTCAGTTGTATCAGTCAGTTCAATGGACACGGACCATGCAATATCTGCAAGATCAGGGTATTCAGTATGTGGTTGAATGTGGACCAGGTACCGTGCTCAGTAATCTTGCCAAGCGATTACCGAACATAGAAAAAGCATTTGCCATTGATAGCAAAGCACGTATGGAAGATGCCCTAAACGCAGTGTTAGTGGCAGAAGGAAAAATTGCATGACACAACAACGAAAAGTTGCGTTAGTGACAGGAGCAAGCCGCGGTATTGGCGCAGCGATTGCACAGCAACTCATTCAAGACGGTTTTTTTGTAGTTGGTACCGCGACTTCTGAAGCAGGCGCGCAAAAATTGACAGAAAGCTTTGCTGAGCATGGAACAGGCGCTGTACTGGATGTTCGCGATGGCGCAGCCATTGATGCACTGGTATCAGACATTGAGCAAAAATATGGTTCAGTGTTGGTATTGGTCAACAATGCAGGCATTACCAAAGATAATTTGTTGCTTCGTATGTCTGAAGATGATTGGGATGACATTCTCAATATCCATCTGAAAGCCGTTTACCGCTTGTCTAAGCGTGTATTGAAAGGCATGACCAAAGCGCGTTTTGGTCGCATTATTAATATCAGTTCGGTGGTTGCACATTTTGCCAATCCTGGACAAGCAAACTACTCGGCAGCAAAAGCAGGAATTGAAGCATTCAGTCGTAGCTTAGCCAAAGAGATGGGGAGCCGTCAGATTACAGTGAACAGTGTTGCACCTGGTTTCATTGCCACTGAAATGACTGATCAGTTAAGCGAAGAGATTCGTAAAAAAATGACTGATCAAGTCGCTTTAAATCGTTTAGGTGAACCTCAAGATATTGCGGATGCAGTGAGTTTCCTTGCCAGCGATAAGGCTAGTTACATTACTGGTACAGTTTTACATGTAAATGGTGGTCTATACATGGCCTAAGTGGCGATGTATAAACTTTTAAAAAATTTAATATTCAATTAAACTAGTGGCAAATTAAAACGCCACAAGCAATGAGGAGAATTCCTGTGAGCGATATCGAACAACGCATCAAACAAGCTGTAGCTGAACAATTAGGTATGCGTGCTGAAGAGATTAAGAACGAAGCATCTTTCATGGATGACTTAGGTGCTGACTCTTTAGATTTGGTTGAACTTGTAATGTCTTTCGAAAATGATTTTGACATCACGATTCCAGATGAAGATTCAAACGAAATCACAACTGTTCAATCTGCAATCGATTACGTAACTAAGAAACTTGGTTAATCATCTTGCATGATCAAAAGCCACCGCAAGGTGGCTTTTTTGTGTGTAATGCTTTCGCAACAGAATGTTTTTAATTAAGTTCTATGGCATATACATATATTTACAAGACCGCTTTAAATTGAAACTCGAGTGATTTATTTTTTCTGTATAACTAGATGTAGGTCGATTTTGACCATATGCGGTTTATAATTACAGAGGAAATAACAATGGGTCTTTTTGATTTTGTTAAAGGTATTGGTAAGAAAAATACAGCGCCTGCAGAGCCTCAAGCTGCGCCAGCAACACCAGCTGAACCTTCAGCTCAAGAGATTGCAAATAAATTATTAGGTTTGATTAAAAGTTTAGGTCTTGGGGTTGAAGGCTTGGCTGTGACATATAACGGCACAACGGATACTGCAACAATTAAAGGGCAAGTTAAAAGTCAGGCAGATAAAGAAAAGATCGTACTTGCTGTAGGAAATACCGATCATGTCGCACAAGTGGATGATCAGATGACGGTAGAAAGTCCTGAGCCAGAAAGTAAATTCTACACGGTAAAATCAGGCGACAACTTGTCGAAGATTTCAAAAGAGTATTATGGTGATCCAAACCAATACAATAAAATCTTTGAAGCTAATCGTCCATTACTTAAAAATGCAGATGATATTTTCCCAGGACAAGTTTTACGTATTCCACAATAATCTGTGAGTATTAAAAAAGGCGCTTGATGCGCCTTTTTTAATAAAAAATTTTTGAAAAAATTAACGATTTCTGGAGCGTTTAAAAGCGTTTTGGAAGCTTTTGCCCATTGGGTACGGGTGTTTCTGCCTGTTTTAATACACCAAATAACCAGGTTTCAGCATGCTGAACCGCAATTTTTAAAGAATCACCTAGGGCCAAACGTCCAGCAATGAAACTTGCCAATGAACAACCTGAACCGTGGTATTGACCTTCTAAGCGAGGACAGCGGCTCTCAGCCAGCATTTTGCCATCGGCATAAAGCACGTTACGGATATGATCTGGAGTGTCTTCATGGCCGCCTTTAACCAATACTGCTTTTGCACCCATTTCAAACAGTTTATGGGTCGCTTGTTCAATATCATCCAGACCAGTTAAGGCTCTTAGCTCAACCGTATTGGGGGTGATCACCGTCGCCAAAGGAATCAATTCTACAAAGGCTTTGACTAAGGTCGCCTGATCGCCGAGTGAACCGCCACTATTTGCGACCAGTACTGGATCGAGCACATAGAGATAATCGGGATGCTCACGTAAAAATTCAGCCAGTGCCGCAATATTATCAGTTGTGCCGAGCATACCTGACTTCACACATTTAATTGGCAAGTCAGCAACCACTGCATTGGCTTGCGCCAAGAGTAATTCTTTGGAAGTGGCTTCAAAACCGAACACTTGTTGTGAGTTTTGAATGGTTAAAGCAGTACAGGCAATGGCTGCATGTGCGCCACTTTGTCCAATTGCTTCAATATCGGCCTGTAGGCCAGCTCCACCCGATGGATCTAAACCTGAAAAACAAAGTACGGTTGGGCGCACTGCAATTTCCTTTTATTCTTCAATCTACGGTAGTATAGGGAAGTTTCGAGAAACTCTCGACACTGTTGTGTAAGACTGCAAGAGATTGAACGAATGACGATCAAAAATATTCTCATCGATTTAGATGGAACCTTAACCGATCCTAAAATTGGGATTCATGGTTCAATTCGTTTTGCATTAGAAAAATTAGGCCAGCCTGTCGCTGATGATGTGGATCTGGACTGGACTATTGGGCCGCCACTCAAAGCATCTTTGGCAAAATTACTGAATACCCAAGATGATGCGTTGGCTGAACAGGCTCTGTTGGCTTACCGTGAACGTTTTTCGGTCATTGGCTTATTTGAAAATGAGGTTTATCCAAGCGTCGTCGAGACTTTGCAACAATTACAAGCACAAGGTTATGCTTTGTTCTTAGCGACAGCCAAGCCCATCATTTATGCCAAGCAGATTCTGGCTCATTTTCAGTTGGATCAATATTTTACCGAAATGTATGGCAGTGAACTGACTGGTGAGCGAACCAATAAAGCTGACTTAATTGCCTATATTCTTGAGCAACAACAACTGGATGCTCAGCATTGCATTATGGTGGGGGATCGCCAATATGACATTATGGGCGCACGTGCCAATGGCATTGAAACCATTGCAGTGAATTATGGCTATGGTCGAGCAGAGGAGTTGGCTCAGGCACAACCCGTGAGCCAAATTTCACAATTTAGTCAACTGCTTATAGCGATTGCTGAACTGAATGCAGAGCGGAAAGTATCATAAATATCGATGACATAAAAAAGCCTCGAATGATCGAGGCTTTTTATTTTCATCAGAGATTATGTTTGAGACGATATTGCACCAGTTCATCGATACTGATTACCGTAAGACCATGGGTTTGTGCATAAGCAAGCACTTGGATACCCGACGCCATTGAACCATCTGGATTGGTCAATTCACAGAGTACTCCAGCTGGTTTTAAACCTGCCAAACGTGCTAAATCAATGGTTCCTTCAGTATGGCCACGACGGCTCAACACACCACCTTCACGCGCGCGTAAAGGAAAAACATGACCTGGGCGATTGAGGTCACTCGCTACGGCACCTGCTTGGGTTGCAGCCAAAATGGTGGTGACGCGATCTTTGGCTGAAACACCCGTGGTCACGCCTTGTGCGGCTTCGATCGTTACGGTAAATGCGGTTTTGAATTGGCTAGAATTGTCGACTACCATGGGTGGAAGTTCTAAATGATCAGCCAAGGCTTCAGTTAGGCATAAACACACAATACCTGAACCATCCCGAATCATTTGTGCCATGGTTTCAACGCTCAGTGTTTCCGCCGCGATAATCAGGTCTGCTTCATTTTCACGGTCAAAGTCATCCATCACCAACACAGGTTTGCCTTGGCGGATGTCTTCTAAAGCTTGTTGAATACGTTGTTCAGCAGGAGAAAGGGCTGAAAAGAAAAGTTCGGGTTGAATTAAACTGGACATAATGAAACGCTCTCGTAATTAGGATACGGTTGAACATTTCAGGACTGATGTAAAAATAAGCGTGCACAAAAACAACGCCAAAAGCGTGTTCTAGTGATTTCGTCTTCTTTCATCCGGACTATACCGTCGGCTTTGGTTTCTCACCAAATCTGCGAGTATATATAAATATATACAGGCTCGTGGGCTGATTAGGTCATTGGGTTGCAAGGCCTAACTTACCACCGGTGGGGAATCTCACCCCGCCCTGAAGCGATGTGCCTTGATTATAGCCAGATTTTTATGCGAAAAGGTGACTTTTTATAGAATGAATCGTTCTATAAAAATGAAAAAAGAACTGAGCTGTTGTTTAGGTTTTGCTGCCGATCTGTGAAATTGGCAATCGCATCAAATTGAGCATACACTCAATAGATAAAACAATAATGATGGGCAGGGATTAGTAAAATGGAGAAAGTAGCGAAAACTGAGCTAGAACAATTAGCGCAACAATTACATCGACCGGTGATGAGTCTTCAAGCATTTTCTCAATTATCTAGTCAAGATTTGGCTTGGCTCAATCAGCAATTACAACGCACCCTTGAGCATGAAGATCAGAAAATGAATCAGAGCTTATATCAGACTCCTTTTTTTCTACGTTGGTTGTTCCGAGATCGATAAGGGGGATGGAAAGTCATGACTCGACTTGCGGTACAGGCAGAAATCATCAAGTTGGCACGTATCTTGAGGGTCACTGAACCAGAATTGGTATTTATGCAGTCTTTGGCGCCTGAAAATTTAAGGCAATTCCGTTTTGCGCTCTTAGAACGATTACAGAATCAGCAGAAAAAACGATTTCGCTATTTGGCTGCCTGGGTCAATTGGCTACCGCGCTGGATCAGTGTTGTTATGGTGAAACACTTCTTGGAACCCTTTATCGTGGCGCAAATTGCGGTGTATTTGCCCACGGAACGTTCTTATCGTATTGTGAAGCACTTGCCAGCTAAAACTGTTGCTGCAATCTCAGTGTATTTAGACCCACGCTTGGCGAGAGAGTTGTTGGGCTATCTCACTACGCATCAGATTACCGAGATTACTCAAGTCCTGCTGGAACAGCGTGATTTTGTCACCATGGGGCGCTTCGTCAGCATGTTGTCTGATGTGGTTTTGCAGGACGTGGCACAAGTGGTTGAGAGTGAGAGCGATCTGCTGGAGATTGCTTTTTTTATTGAGTCGCGTGAGCAAATTGACCATTTGGTGCATGTCTTACCCAAACAGCGGATTGAGAAAGCCTTATTAATCATTGGTGATCCAAGTCAACGTCTAGTCTGGCCCAAAGTTCTGGCGCTAATGAGTTATATCAGTTATGGACTGAAGCAGGAGCTTGGCGATCTAGCGGTTCTGCAAGGCGAACCTGTGGTCAATGCTATTATTCAGGCGACGCAAGAAGACCAGTTATGGGAAGATATGTTGCCTGTTGTGGCTTGCTTGTCGGCACAAGCACAGCGTTTTGTTGCTAATTTGCCAGCATTAAGGCGTGTGGAGATTATCCAGAGTATTGTCGAGGCGGCTGATCGTTGCGATTTGTGGACCGATATGTTGGTTATTGTGAACTATATGCAAGATGAAGCGAGAGAGGTCGTCGCGACCGCAATTGCCCAAATTGATGAGCAAGTCCTGCATCATATTGCTTATGCGTCATTATTACGCTCACAATGGGAAGTGACATTTGACATCATGCGACGGATGCCTGTTGCAAAGCAGTAACAGTGTCATCGTATTCTTGATGGTTATATGCAGCAATTAGACCCTGAAACTTATCGGTATTTAGATACTTTACTAGATCGCTATCAGATTCGGTCTGCCATTGTATAATTCCATTTCTTGCTTATGCACTGGGTAGCGTTTCTCGAATAGGGAGCAATATCTCTATGGCGTGGTCATAGCCACGCTCAACCAGTTCATCAAGTTTATGCCAGTCAAACATACCAATGCCTTCAATCGGCATGCGCACATGTAAATTGGCCCGTTCAATGGCTGCTGTTTGAATCATGGTATCACTGGCAAGGGTTGCAGTACGCATCAGGATTTCTGCCAGTCGTGGTGCATGTAATAGTTTATCTTTAATCACTTTATTCCAGTTGAGCAGAGCACTTTGATCGGGTTTGTCCAGTCCAATGCCGGGGACTCGGATATCATCATGTAAACTGACATTACTGGCAATAATTGTTCCTCTTTCTAAATTCTGCATGACATCGGTAGGTAGATTATTAATCACACCACCATCACAGAGGAGATTTTCATGCCAAGCCACTGGTGGTGCTACCCCAGGTACGCTCATACTGGTGCCGACCCAAGTTGCAAGTTCACCTTGATCATGAATAACGGCCTGTCCTGTGGTGAGATTGGTCGAAATACAGTAATAGGTCTGTCTAAGTTCTTCGATACGTCGGTGTCCAAAAATGGCATGGAGGCGGTTATGAAAACGTTGTCCCCGAATCAGGGAAACCCGTGGCATGGTGTAATCATTGAGATAGTTGCGTGCTACAAAAGTCTCATAAGCGATATGGGTCATTTCTACACTGTCAAAACCACAAGCGACCAATGCGGCCACAAAAGCCCCCATACTGGTACCACCGACAATATCAATCGGGATATGCAATTGCTCCAGCGCACGAATTAAACCAATATGGGCAAAGCCACGTGCACCGCCACCGCCAAGAACCAAACCCACCCCTTGACTGGAAATCTGACGCGCCACCGCACAGATATCATTCTGAGCCCAAAGATGGACAAAGTAATGGGCACGGGCATGATAGAGCTGTTTCCAGATGAGGGTATGGGGTGAAGGATCACCTTCGGAACGAAGCAAAACCAATTCAATTGGGCTTTGCCAGTCGTGTTGAGTAAGCACATGCGAGAGTGGGGTTTGGGTTGGTGTTTGATTGGCCTCCGCCAGAATCAGAATCCGATCTGCCTGATGCAAACAGCGCTTTGACCATTCATCCTCACTGTTGTCGGCGGCATAAAGTACATAGCAATGTTTTTCTTCTAAGCTGGCTAACCATTGTCTAAGCTGTAAATCTTCAGGGCTGTAATCCAATGGGGTTTGGCTGAAACCTGCTCCAAACAGGGCATCAATATGCGCGGCAGTCACCAAGCGTACACGTGGCCAACGTTGTAGGTGCTCAGTGAGTTTTTCTGCCAAGTGAGTAGCTGGAATGTGGGCAGAGACAGGAATAACCGAAAGTGTCCGGCTGCTTCCCATTACATGACAATGTTGCTGTTCGGGCTGTGAACGATTGATGATCAGTCTGGATAAGGCGAACAGGACTTTGGGATGTTGATGGATAAAATTTAGAAATTGTTGCTGAGGAATACCGAGTAGAGCTGTGTCTCGAACAGCATTGACCGTAGCATGATGGGGCTGATTGGAAATTACGCCTGTTTCACCGATAAGCTCATGACGGCCATAATAGGTCAATAGTCCCGTCGTGGTGGTAAGTTTGACGCGCCCATAGGCAACAATATAGAGATGATCGGCAATATCATGGGCACAATACAGTTGTTGTCCCGTTTGCAGATGACGAATATGACAATAGGGTAGCAATGGCTCAAGCATCGCATGATCTAGCTCAGCAAAGAGGCTCACTTTAGTTAAAATATTAATAATATCCATATTGTTCAAATTATCTTTATTGTCTTTTTATTGAACAGATTCTAGCGCTATTTTGCAAGTTTGCTTGCGTAAAACCTGACCTTATTTTTCAGTGTTTTTGTATTGATACTGGAGATATTAAATTGATGTTATTCAGTCAATAAAAAAGCCAGTTCATATTGTGACTGGCTTTTTAGAAATCTTTGATTGCTTATGCAATTTGTACAGGAATACAGTTTGCAGTATGGTTTACTGTATTGTCTGGATTTGCATAGACTAGACGTGGTTTGTGAAGATTGGCTTCAACTTCGGTAAAATCACCAAAAGTCGCAATAATCACTAAATCACCGACATCAGCTTGATGGGCTGCGCCACCATTGACTGAGATAATGCCTGAATCGTCTTCACCACGAATTGCATAAGTGGTAAAGCGTTTACCATTGGTGACGTTCCATACGTGGATTTCTTCGTATTCACGAATCCCTGCTAAGTCCATTAATACGCCATCAATTGCGCAAGAACCTTCATAATGAAGCTCTGCATGCGTCACAACTGCACGGTGAATTTTACATTTTAATAAACGAGATAGCATGGCTAGCGTCTCCTGAGTAAGACCTAAGATGATTCTCTTAAGGTTGACTTGTCACGTTTTCCGCGGGCTATGGGCGGTTTGATGCGCATTTTGCGCTTAAAAATGCAATATGGCAAGCGGGATTGATCAACAATTCAGTTCAAGCAGGCTTGTAAGCATTAATTTGATTCATGGCCTGTGACACTTGTCCATCAACCAGCATTTTCACTTGGGATAGGGCATGGTCAATGGCTGCATCCATTAAGCCTTGCTCACTGCTTGGCGCTTTACCAAGCACATGGCCAGAAACACGATCTTTTGAACCAGGGTGTCCAATTCCAATGCGTAAGCGATGAAAATTCGCACCGATATGTGGAACGATATCGCGAAGACCATTATGTCCGCCGTGTCCGCCACCTGTTTTCAAACGAATAATACCTGGATTCATATCCAGTTCATCATGCGCGATCAGAATTGCTTCAGGAGCAACTTGATAAAATTTGGCGAAGGGGACAACACTCTGACCAGAACGGTTCATAAAAGTGGTGGGGAGTAATAAACGAACGTCATGACCTTCGATCTGGCCACGACCACTGTATCCATGAAACTTAGGATCAGCTTTTAAAGAGATGCCATAACGATCTGCAAGCTGTTCAACGAACCAGAAACCTGCATTATGGCGGGTTTGGGCGTATTCCTTTCCAGGATTGCCCAAACCAACAATTAGCGAAATATTTGACACTAATTTACGCCTTTAACACTTATGCGCGTTTGAAGTCAGCGTGCATAGGCGTGTTTTTAGCTGGGTGACGTTGTAACGCTTGGATTTTAACGTTTTCAACTTTGTCACCGATTTTGATTTCGATAACTTCTTCGAAGAAAGCGTTGTTTTCTAAAGCTTTAACAATTTCACGAAGCTCTAAAGTAATTGCTACAGGCTCAGCGCTACCACCGTAGATGATTGCTGGAATTTGAGCAGCGTGACGAAGGCGGCGGCTCGAACCTTTCCCTTGTTGTGCAGCTTCACGTGATTGAGCATTTAATACGAAGTTTGCCATGGGCATATCCTCATTGAGTGTAAGTAACTAAACTTGCGACCAGTTTAGTGATAGAAAAACCCTAGCGAGCTAGGGTTTAAGAAAAAAGCTGGGCTATTATAGATAACTATCGAACATTGCGCTAATAGATTCTTCGTTATTGATACGACGAATTGTTTCAGCAACCATGCTAGCAACAGAAACTTGGCGAATTTTGCCTAGATTCAATGCTTCATCTGAAAGTGGAATGGTGTCTGTAACAACCAGTTCATCAATCACAGAGTTACGAAGGTTATCAATTGCTTTGCCAGATAGAACAGGGTGAGTCGCATAGGCAACAACACGGCGAGCACCAAACTGTTTCAGTGCATCGGCAGCTTTGCAAAGCGTACCTGCTGTATCTACCATGTCATCAACAATGACACAGTCACGATCTTTTACATCACCAATCAAATGCATCACTTGTGATTCATTTGCTTTTTGGCGACGTTTATCGATGATAGCTAAGTCGATATCACCCATTTGTTTTGCAACAGCACGGGCACGAACAACACCACCAACGTCAGGTGAAACCACCACGAGGTTATGATGTTGTTGTTGACGTAAGTCAGCCAATAACGCTGGCGTACCATAAATGTTGTCAACAGGGATATCGAAGAAACCTTGAATTTGGTCTGCGTGTAGGTCAATCATTACCACACGGTCAATTCCAACGGTTGTCAGCATATCTGCAACAACTTTCGCTGTAATCGGTACACGCGCAGAACGCGGACGACGATCTTGACGTGCATAACCGAAATAAGGAATGACAGCAGTGATACGACCAGCACTTGCGCGACGCAAAGCATCAGCCATAACCAAGATTTCCATCAGGTTATCATTGGTAGGCGCACAGGTAGACTGAACGATAAAAACGTCTTTACCACGAACATTTTCAGTAATTTCTACTGAAATTTCACCATCAGAGAACTTGCTTACAGAAGCAGCACCTAAAGGAATGTGTAAATGGCTTACGACTTTTTGCGCGAAATGTGGATGAGCACTTCCACTAAAAACGACAAGATTGGGCATGAAGCACCCTTGGCGGTTGGCTTATAATGAATTTGGA
>NZ_BBTF01000013.1:0-89076 GCF_000876115.1 Acinetobacter sp. NBRC 110496 | reverse complement strand
TATAATATTGCCAATGGCTTAGCGCCTACGGTGGCCTATCAATCGATTTCAGTCCTCAAACCTTTTGATGGAAATTTCCGTATTCTCGGTTCAAAAGTCTATCAGGATGACGAGCAAGCCAAATTTTCTCCGATTGACTATGCGGTGAGTCTGGGACTTTTTGCTGATCCAGCAATTGCAAGAACCATCGATGTGCGTCAGTATGACCGTTATCTAAACTGGAAAATGACAAAATTACCCGTACCACCAGATCAAGCGATCAAAATGGTGTCTAATATGCATATTATTCCGGCCAATCCAGAGATTGCGAAACAAATCAAACAAGTGAAACGAGGTGACTTGGTGCAGTTAAAGGGCGAGTTGGTCGAGATCCGAGATAAGGACTTGGTGTGGAAATCGTCATTAACTCCAGGTGGTGTCGGCGATGGTGCGTGTGAACTGTTCCGTGTGAGCTCAATTCACTGGATTGAGAAACAGAATATTTAATAATGAATTTGCAATAAAAAAGGGGCATTAGTCCCTTTTTTATTTATTTCAGTTACTCAGCTTGCATTTTGGTTTCAGCTGGTTGCGCATTTCTCCAGTAGTGTAACTGGCTTTGTGCATGTAGATATTCATTGAGATGATTGACCTGTTGGCTGGTATCTGTCTTTTGAGGGCTAGTACTGCGATTTGCCTGTTCTAGAACCTTGGCCTGATGATCCCAATAATCATAGAGTAAACCCTGAATATAACGTCCTTGCTCAGTTTTGAGTTCCAGTTCTTTGAGCATCTTCAATGCGGAGTTCACGTTATCTTTTTGGCGTTGCTGCTCGAATTCTGGAGTTAAGCTATTGGCCTCTTTCATCTTGGCCAGTTCCATTTCCATGCTATCACTCATATCGGTAAAGCGACGGTCATAGTCATCCAAGATGGCAATATCATGCCCATCATCTGCTGTGGCTGGGAAATGTTTAATCGGGGTTTGATTGAGTTGACCAATCGCATCTTTGGCCGAGCTGCTTTGCTGCTCCTTATTTGCCGCTGGTTCTTTGTCCTTATTACAAGCGTTGAGCAGCAGCACTGAACTGAGTAGGCAGGTGATGGCAAAGGTGGTTTTAAGCTTAGACATAGTTCAACTCGTTCAATAATTAATTTGATATTTTCTGAAAATGGTAGGCAAAGGTGGTATAGGGGAAACTAATCTGATCTTGTGCAGTTAAACCTGTAAAATCAAATACAATTTGTTCAAACTTTGCTTTGAGTTGTTGCTGTTCAACGGTCGGCATTGCTGCGATAAAACTGGTGGATAGCAAGCGTTTACTGACCACTTGTTCGACAGTCCCCTGATGTGACTGCTGGAAGGTCTGTAATCCATCTAATTTAAATAGCGTTTGGTTCTCAAAGACCTGTTTCCATAATTCACTATGATAACGAGGGGTGTTACCTTCCAAGGGGGCAATTGCATCGGCCAAGGCTTTGACCCAATCGACACGGGTATCACGCTGATTCCAGATCAGCCCCAAGTGTCCAGATGCGGTGAGGACCCGATGGATTTCAGTTAAAGTTTCAATATTGGCAAACCAGTGGAACGATTGAGCACACAGAATGGCATCAATTGACGCATTGACGAATGGTAGCTCGCTACTGAATGCTTGCAGGCAGTCGACAGTTGGATAGGTCTGTTGAAGCTGCTGTAACATTTCCGTGACAGGCTCGACGGCAATCACTTTGGCCTGTGTCTGAATCAGGGAGGGTAAGAATTTGCCAGTCCCAGCACCGAGGTCAACAACCGTGGAGCTTTTACCTATTTGGAGCCGATCTTGCAGCCAAACTACTATTTCTTGCGGGTAACTAGGGCGCACCTGTTGGTATAGTTCGGCCCCTAAACTAAAGCCTTTTTCAGCAGCAGGATGTAAGGATTGTGTCATTTTTTGCGCTTTTTAATCTGTCTTAACTCTATAAAATAAGATACTCCGCAATTATGGTTTGGCAAAGCGATCATTTGGTGACTTTTTGCTACAAGCCTAGGATCAATTTTTCAGTGTGAGCATGGATAAGCAAATAATATTTGAAGATGAGCATATTCGCGTTATTTTTTTAAAAGGTGCAAGTGACACTTTAGTGATTTCGTTTGGTGATTTGATTAGTCGCGCGAAAGGCATGTCAATTAATGCTGAAAAATCCTTAATCAAATATCAGTACAATGTGATCGGTATTATGCCGAAGCAAAAATCATGGTTTCCGAAAACGAGCATGTTGCAGATGCAGCAACAGATCCAGCCGATTTTGCAGCAATTCAAGGATATTGTGGGTTATGGCGGCTCAATGGGTGGCTATGCTGCAATCAAGTATTCAAACTTATTGAATATGCAAAAGATCGTGGCTTTTGTACCACAATTTTCGATTGATCCTGATGTGGTACAGGATCGCCGTTATGCTGAGTTCTTTGATACTTCTATCCATCAAGATATGCAGATTCAGGCCGATGAAGTGGATGCATCGCGTGAATACATCATCGTCTATGATCCGTACTTTGCAGAAGATAAAGAGCATTTCTTAAAGATTCAGCCTTTATTGCCTAAAATGCATGTGATTCATCTACCTTTTACAGGTCATGAAGCACTTTCCGTGTTGGCAAGTTCCCAGCTGTTGAATGATTTTGTGGTTAAACCATTTGAAATCACGTATTTCTATCAACGCGTTCGGGAGGTTAAGAAGCAGAGCAAGTTCTATTATCGTCACGTACTCGATGCCTTATTGCCACGCCATCATCATGCCTTATTAAAAATTCTAGAGCAGAATGAAATGGCTTTAGATGAGCGTTATTTTGATGCGATCCTTAAACAAAAACTGGTACAACAGCTGTTTAATTTGAAACAGGGGACAGAACAGAATCTGCATAAGCTAGGAGTTCATCTGCATTTTGTACAACACAGCGAGACATTACCCGCCAATGTGATCAATGCGCAGAATCAGTTTCTGGTGTTTAATCTGGCAAGCTTGAAATTAGAGAGCTACAGCGCTGACATCATTGCAGCCAATCCAGCCTATCTCTTGCCTTTAAACCTGACGGCCAATAGCTTGGTCAAACTGAGATTGAATGATGAATATTATTTCCTCACGATGAATGATCGAGGTATTCATAAATTGGTCAAAGAGGGTGAACCTTTTGCGCTGGATCAATCGCCGTTGGTGTTTAAACACTACGCAGATTTCTATAGTCTGAGCTATAAACAGCTGAGCCTATGTTGTGATGCACACGGTCTAACTCATTTTATTGAAAATAACACGGATGAGCAAAGCAAGCTGCAACTTTGCTGAGTGAAATCATGTGTATAAAAAAGCCCTTTGACGCAGCAAAGGGCTTTTTAGATTAGATTTTAATTAGTTTCTGCCAATTTTGGCATTGGTATTGACGTTCGCATTAACACCAAGCACTTTTACACCGACATTCGCACCAGTTTGTAGGTTCTTCTTATCTGCATTCAAGCCTGTTTGGGCATTTACAGATGAGGTTTTACCATTGACTTGTGCTTGCGCGTTGGTTTGAGCGCCAACATTGAGCGATTTAGATTGAGTTGCATTCTTCTTCTCTGCAATACGTTGTTTTACATTTGCAGTAGTATCTGCGGCCAACTCTTTGCCATCTACAGCTTTATCTACTGCATAGTTTGTCGTGGTTTTTACTGCTTCACCAGTTTTATTGACAACGGTTGAGCCAACATTGCTTGCTGCGCTCACAGTTTTTTGTGTGGCTGAAACACCTGTATTTACCGCAGCATGTCCCACATTATGTGCAGTTTGGCCAACGCCTTGTGCGACTTGACCAACGCCTTGTGCTGTACCTTTGACTGCACCTGTGACGCCTTTAAGCAGTCCACCAGATTGTACATTGACTTGAGCTGAGCCACTGGCATTTGCATCAACATTCTGTGCAAAAACGGAAACAGAGGTGAGGATACTAGTTGTGACGATAGCTGTTTTGATCATTTTTTTCATTGCGATTTCCTTAAGCGATGTACCGTATTGAGGTACTTCATCAACGCCATTGCATCATAGCGAGCAAAAAAACAGAAATGTGTGATTTTCATCAAACGTTACAACCAGATTACAGCTTGAAAACAATCTGGCGAGAAATTGTGGAGATATGTTTTTGTGTTAAGCACGTGAAAAGTAATGTTTTTTAATAAATATAAGTTGCTGTAAAAAATAAATTTTAGATTGTTTTTAAGACAATTATTATTAACTTTATTTCTTATTTTTTAGCTAAATGAATATGAAAATTAAGAATATCTAAATTGATTTAAACTCATTTCAAATTGATTAAAAAAATGGCATTTTTATTGCTTGGTATATCGATGTGAACTCATGATTTGGCTTTTTTAGCTAATATTTTTTGTCATAAGATCGATCTTTAGGGTGTTAATTGTACTTTTAAACGTATAAAACTAAAGCAGAAGCTTGCGGTATTTTTAGATAACACGACGATTTAAATCGTATTTTATTTGAAGATATAGGTGAAATATAAAGTGAATATTAAAATTTATTCGCATTGTGCATAGAAAAAACTGAAAACCAAGTCATGGCCAATAAAGAGCGCTGGAGAATATAAATGAAACAGATTGCAGCATTCCTACTTGTCTTAATCGGGCTCGGTGTGGTGGTTTTTTATTTTGAACCAGCAGAATCGAACAGTTCAGCAGCTGATGCTGCGATTTATCAAATTCACCCTGAACAAACAGGGGTAAGTGCAACCGTTTTACATCCACAGGAGAACAAAGCCACAGAACATACCACCTCAACCATGTTAAATAAATTGGATAAAACTCAAAAAGATGACCAATTTTATGACACCAAAAGCGATCCTTCGATACAACCGATTGATCCTGAAACTGATCCAGCAAATGAAATTAAAACACTTTAAATGATCTGGATTTCTTTACCCAAGAAAAACAGGCAATAAAACAGTTCTTTATCCAAGAACGATGGAGATGAATAGTGAACAATAAAACTTTATTACTTTTAAGCTTATGTACTTTTATCACCACGACCACTTCCGCCGCGACACTGAATGCGGTGCAACTCAAACAAAGTCTCAGCTTGGCAGCATTAAACAAGGTCGAGAAAGGTAAAATTAATCTTGCTGCCTTGCTCGATAATGATTCAAATGATTTATTGATCGAATATGAGAACAGTGCAACCCGCACTGCTTTGGGGCGAGAAAAACGTAGCCTGATTGCAGAGGGTAAAAACCAGTTTAAAAATAAATTTGATAAAGCAGCCGGCTTTCAAACCTTAAGAGAGTTTAATGGTTTACCTTTGGGCTTATATCGTATTCAGAATCGGGAAACGCTGGCACAGGTTTTAAATGATCCGAATGTCAAAGGTGTTTATCCAAATCGTAAAAATGTGCCAACGACCATGCAAAGTTTGCCTTTAATTAATCAGCCACAAGCGGTGAGTAATGGCTTTACTGGAGAAGGCACCAGTGTGGTGGTGATTGATACAGGGGTAAATTATAAACATGCTGATTTTGGCTGTACCGCAGTTAATACCCCAGCTTCAAGCTGTCGCGTGGTCTATGCTTTTGATAGTGCGCCTGACGATAACAGCTTAGATGATGATGGACATGGTAGTAACGTTTCAGCCATTGTTGCCAAAGTTGCAAGTAAAACCAAAATTATCGGAATTGATGCTTTTAGAAAGGTGAGATCACAGGGACAATTAGTGAGTACGGCTTATGACAGTGATATTCTGGCGGGTATTAATTGGGCCGTGAATAATGCACAAACTTATAATATTAAAGCGATTAATTTAAGTTTGGGGACGCCTGGGGTGAAATATACCTCTGAATGTAGTAACAGTAGTTATGGCACTGCATTTGCCAATGCACGAGCAGCAGGTGTCGTGCCTGTGGTGGCTTCGGGCAATGACGCCTTTGCTGATGGGATTTCTTCTCCTGCGTGTGTGGCAGGTGCAGTTCGCGTAGGTGCAGTCTACGATAGCAATATTGGCGGCGTATCGTGGGGCAATCCGTTGAAGTGTTCTGATCCAACCACAGCAGCTGATAAAATTACCTGCTTTAGTAATGGCGGCTCATTAGTGACTTTATTGGCACCAGGCGCGATGATTACTGCAGGCGGTGAAACTCAAGGCGGTACTTCACAAGCGGCACCGCACGTGGCAGGCGCAATTGCATTATTACGTGCCAATGGTGTGACGCCATCCGAAACTATTGATCAAACGGTGAATCGTTTAAGAGTGACGGGTAAACCCATTACCGATACACGCACGGGTTTAGTGTTCCCACGTATTGACTTACTTGCTGCAACCAGTGGGCTTAGTTCAAATTAAGATGATTGTGTAGTTAAAAGATTGATCTAAAATAGTTTAAAAGCCATAACGCGTTGCAGCTAGAGATAGATGCAACGCGTTTTTTTAGTTAATGGCACTGTGCTAGGTTACTGGCGCTAAAATTACTTTGTAGTTTTTGGAAATTGGCTTGAGTAGTCGCATCTTGTACATCAAAGGTGGTTGCGATTGCCGGTTGGCCAAGAATTTTATCTTTATAGTATTGCGTTGTAGAGTTTGCTGAAATTAACCCATGTTGATTAAAGACCCAACGTTCAACTGCCTGACCACCCTCGAAATAGCCAGTAAACTCAATCAGGCAGTGATGATCATGTTTGATTAATTTTGCAATATTACCTTGCGTTGAGGGTGTCGCACCAATATTTTTCACTTGTTGTAAGGGCTGGGTGATGTTGCTCTGGGTGGAAAGTGTCGAACAAGCAGTAAAACTGATTGCACTGACGCAGCAAAGTAGACTGGTTTTGAGAGGGTGTTGGGTCATATGCAAAAATTCCGATCCTATGAATTTATGCGTTTGAGTGTGTCGGCAAAGTCGGTGAAATTCAATGAATGTTTTGAGTAAGCACTGTAAATTTAAGGCTTATTTTTAAAATCCATATTGTGCCGTTTTTATGTAGTGGTATTCGGCAGGGCTCAAGTTTGTTGAGGTTGGATTAAATTTGAAGAAATAAAAAAGCCTCTACGTTATCGAGGCCTTGGCATTTAGTTTTTTGAGGACTGACTAAGTTCAGCACGTTCAATCGGGACATTACCCTCATTGGTCCCCACGACAGCATCTTTGGTGTCTTGCCATTTCTTAGCCGTGTATTGTGTCGCTTTCTTGGTTTGCTCTTGCACGATTTCAGCTTGTTCAGCTGAGTATTCTTTGGTGCTTTTCCATTTTTCACTCATCTTTTGCGAGGTGTTATCCGATGCACCTTGGATTGAATCGCCCAAATTCTGCATGCCTTTACCTGTTTTATAGAGCAGGATGCGCCCTAGACTTGGGTTGTCGCCATAGGGCATGGCTTTTTCAGGCACAGCATTAGAAGCAGTGCTTGTGGTGTTGGTTGTGTCTGCTGCCCATAGAGAAGACGATGCCGCCAATGCAGTGGTTAAACATAATAGTTGTACTTTATTCATCATCTTTTCTGTCCTTTCCGCGATAGGGTCGCAATCGAGATTTTATATCTTATCGTTGGAGCGAAGAAAAGAGTGGGGATGATATGAAATTGATACGGTACGTAACCTTTAACTAAAACTTATGCAGAAAAAGAAGAGAAATAAAACGCCAAAAATGCCTAAAAAAATGAAGTAATCTTGTTTACGTATATTTGCAAATCGTATAACGGATAAGTAGATTGAGCCTAAAAAGATAGATGAGAAAGTCAGGATACAAGGGAGTGGCTGATTAAAGAGCAATACTGTATTGCCAAATAAAATAAAAATGATGCTGCTGCTGATCCAGTAGAGCGAGGAAAATAAAAATTTCTTGAGCGCTAATTGACTGACAGATTGATCTAAACGGGGTAAGACAACTGCCAAAATAATCAGTGCAATCATTCCACCCAAAATCGAAATGATCATAAAAAACAGGCCACTCATATCGGGTTTGGTTCGAATGAATGGATAGTGTTGGTAGGCTGCCCAACTGATTAAGAGTAAAGCGGCATGTATAACGGTAAGAATGAGATCGATACGATAGTAATTTTTAGATTGAATCATTTTTATTAATCAAAGTTCATAAAAAACCTGCTATTACTAGCAGGTTTCTTTAAGCATTCAAATAAATACAGGCTTAACCCTGCAATACACTTACATCTGCAATTGCCGTGAATAAATCACGCAACTGAGCCAATAAACGTAAACGGTTGGCTTTTAATTCTGCATCATCTGCCATCACCATTACACCTTCAAAGAAAGCATCGATTGGCGCACGAAGCGCAGCCAGCTTAGACAACGCTTCAGTGTAGTTACGTGCAGCAAGCAATGGCTGAACCACAGGTGTGAGGGTAGACAACTCTGCATAAAGTGCTTTTTCAGCAGCTTCAACTAGATTGGCTTCAACCACAGCACCTTCTGGTGTCGCTTCTTTAGCAAGAATATTGGCAACACGTTTGTTTGCCGCAGCCAATGCCGCCGCTTCTGGCAAAGTACGGAAATGGTTGACTGCAGTGACACGCTTGTCAAAATCAAGAGGAGATTTTGGTGCAAGCGCTTGAACCGCTTGAATCACATCAACCGCAACGCCTTGATCTTCATACTTGGCACGGTAACGACCTTCCAGGAATGCCACGGCATCCGCACGGGTTTTATCATGATCTTTAACCACATCGCCATAACCTTGCAAGGCAAAGTTCACTAACTCTTCAATCGTCACATCGAGTTCATTTTCGATGATTAAACGCAAGATACCGATTGCAGAACGACGTAATGCAAATGGATCTTTCGAACCTGTTGGTGCTTGACCGATACCGAAAATACCGACCAATGTATCTAAACGATCCGCAAGGGCAATGGTGGTACCTGTCTTGGTTTGCGGCAATACATCGCCCGCAAATTTCGGTAAATACTGCTCACCTAAAGCTTCGGCGACCTCAACATTTTCACCTTCAAGGCGTGCATAGTAGGTGCCTGCAATCCCTTGAAGTTCTGGGAATTCACCGACAAGTTCAGAGGTTAAGTCACATTTCGCCAGTAATGCTGCTTTCTCAGCATCAGCCACATTAGCGCTGGTAATTGGAGACAATGCCACAGCCAATTTCGCAATACGTTGTGATTTGTCCCACAGCGTACCCAATTGCGCCTGAAAGACCATGTTGGCTAATTTTTCTTTACGAGAGGCAAGCGGTTGCTTTTGATCTTGCAAGAAGAAGAATTCCGCATCAGACAAACGAGGGCGTACAACTTTCTCATTGCCTTCAATGATTTGAGTCGGATCTTTAGACTCAATATTTGAAATGGTAATGAAGTAAGGCTGTAATTTACCTTCGGCGTTGATTAAGCAGAAATACTTTTGGTTATCCTGCATGGTGGTAATCAAGGCTTCTTGTGGAACCGCTAAATAACGTTCTTCGAAAGTTGCACGTAAAGCTACAGGCCATTCAACCAGACTGGTGACTTCATCAAGCAAGTCTGCTGGCACAATAGCAGTCGCATTGACTTCATCTGCCAATGTTTTGACTTGTGCTTGAATCGTCGCTTGACGCTTTTCAAAGTTTGCAACTACATATGCTTGTTCTAAAGTCACCAAGTAGTCATTTGCATGTGCCAAAGTCACGGCTTCAGGTGCATGGAAACGATGACCATAAGTCACATTACCTGCTTTGTGATCTTGAATGGTTGCTTCAACCACTTGATCATCTTTGAGCAATACCACCCATTTTACTGGACGAACGAATTCAGTGCGGCTTGCTGCTGAACGCATACGTTTTGCGATAGGTAAGTTATCCAATGCAGTCTGTAAAATTTGTGGCAGTAAAACATCAAGGCTTTGACCTTTGACATCTTTCAAGAAGCACACTTTTTCAACTTTACCAGCTTGGAACGTCGAAAGCTGGTCAACGCTAATGCCTTGACCGCGCATAAAGCCTTCAAGTGCTTTGGTCGGTTTGCCTTCAGCATCATAAGCCGCTTGTACCGCAGGGCCATCAAAACGTTTTTGTGTATCTGCCTGAGCTGCATCGATATCAACAATTTTCAATGCTAAACGACGTGGTGCAGCATAGGCTTCGATAGAGGCAAAGTTTAAGCCTGCCTCTTTTAAGCCTTTTTCAGTTTCTGCTTTAAGTGCGTCACGCAAAGTCTTTAAGCTTTTGGGTGGAAGTTCTTCACAACCCAATTCAAATAGTACGGTATGTGTCATTTCCATGTATCCGAAAAAATATGGTGTGGCTGTACAAAGTTGGTTTGGGGTGGAAAATCCGTTTCATCTTTGGGTAGGTATCCCCAAATCCGAATGACATCTTCACGTTGTTCAAACTCTAAACCAATCTTTACCAATAAATTTTTAAATCGAGCCGAGTGGTCAATGATTTTTTTATGTCCCCAAGGCTTTTCAATCTGATGCTCTAATGTACTTAAGTCTAGCCATAACACCCCTGCGAATGGATAGGGTAAATGACCAAACCACTCAACATCCCAATTGCTGATAAATTTATTACTGATCCAGCAATAACGATAACTAGGACTCCAGTCGTCATTTTGCATAAATGTGATCAGCTCAGACCACTTGGTATTGTTGGCAGCACTCACCCATTGACCATTTTTAACGGCATTGGCAATACTTTGCTGCTGATCGTCAATACCATAATGGACAATAGAGTGAGGATTTTGCATCAGAAAAACAACTTTAGTCTTTTGCTTTTAATGAAGCTTCTGCTTCAACTTGTGCTTTAAGTTGAGCCAATACTTCATCGCGCAAATGTGGTTCTGCCATTGGGAAACCAAGTTTCGCGCGGGCCGCCACATAACTTTGAGCAATTGAACGCGCCAAAGTACGGACACGTAAAATATAACGTTGACGTTCAGTTACCGAAATCGCACCACGGGCATCCAACAAGTTAAAGCAATGCGATGCTTTGATCACTTGCTCGTAAGCAGGAAGTGGCAATTCAGCTTCGATTAAACGAGACGCTTCAGCTTCATAGAAGTCAAACAATTCAAACATTTTATCGACTGGCGCGTATTCGAAGTTATAGGTTGATTGCTCAACTTCGTTTTGATGGAATACATCACCATAAGTTACGGTACCGAATTGACCTTTGGTCCAAACCAGATCGTAAACTGAGTCTACACCTTGCAGGTACATCGCCAGACGTTCTAGGCCGTAAGTGATTTCACCCGTAACTGGGTAACATTCAATACCACCAACTTGCTGGAAGTAAGTGAACTGTGTCACTTCCATACCATTTAACCAAACTTCCCAACCTAAGCCCCATGCGCCAAGGGTTGGAGATTCCCAGTTGTCTTCAACGAAACGAATATCGTGAGTGAGGGTATCAATTCCGATGGCTTTTAATGAATCAAGATAAAGCTGCTGGATATTGTCTGGGTTTGGCTTAAGTACCACTTGGAACTGATAGTAGTGTTGTAAACGGTTCGGGTTCTCGCCATAACGACCGTCTTTCGGACGACGTGATGGTTGAACATAAGCCGCGTTCCAGGTTTCTGGCCCCAATGCACGTAAGAAGGTTGCAGTGTGGAAAGTACCTGCGCCCATTTCCATATCATATGGTTGTAATACGACGCAGCCTTGCTCCGCCCAATAGTTTTGTAGGGCAAGAATTAAGCCCTGAAAGGTATCAATATGCGATATAGCACGACTCATGGTGCATCCACTGGAATCAAACAAAAATTGTGCTTAAGTATAAGGATTTTGTAGAGGAGTGGCAAAGGCTTCTAGCACTTCGCCAGCAAGTTCTGATCAGAAATAAAAAAAGTTATTTTATTCCGCATTCATTTCTACTTTTGGCAGAGAGCAAACCTTTCATATAGGTAATTTCTTGGTTAATTTTCATTTGTTGAATGTATTCTTCTATCTGTTGATCGGCAGTTGAACTTTGAGAGGGGGTTATGGATGGATTTCTCGGTGTATTATCATCGACTAAAAATGCCTTACCCTCCATGAACCCCCAGTTTTTATTGATTTCATTTCCATCTTCAAGAATTGCTGATGTCTGTAAAAAACATGTTCTGTTATATTTAATTAAAGTAAATGCTTTTATAAAATATGGGCTTTGAGTGGATTGAAAAGTCTTTACTTCGATGAATTCGGGCTCATTTTTAGAGCTACAGGCGGCTAGTAGGAAGGTTAAAAATAAGCTCGGCAATAAAGATAAAAAATTGTACATGAGATGGAAGAAATAAAGTTTTCTTCATTTTATTATAGATAGATTATATTCCCTTGAAATCAACAATCTGTACTGAAGAGGAAAATCCTCACGTCAGCTCATGACGTGTAGCATCTCACATGCTCTTAATTTCACAACTTTGAAATGTTAATTTTTAAACGATATCCTCTGTTCTCCTCAGGTCGTTTGAAATGTCTGATCGCATTCGTGAAAAGCTACAAATTTTAGCGGACGCTGCCAAATATGATGTGTCCTGTTCATCCAGCGGCAGTGACCGTAAAAATAAAGATAAAGGTCTGGGTGACGCCAGTCGGGCAGGGATTTGTCACAGCTATACTGAAGATGGACGCTGTGTTTCTCTGCTAAAAATCCTGTTCAGCAATGTCTGTATTTTTGACTGTGCCTATTGTGTGTCACGCCGTTCCAATGATGTGAAACGGGCCGCATTTACGGTGCAGGAAGTGGTTGACTTGACTATTAATTTCTATCGACGAAATTATATTGAAGGATTATTTCTCAGTTCAGGTATTTTTAAATCCGCCGACCATACCATGGAACGGATGCTGCAAGTGGTTAAGAAACTACGCCTAGAAGAAAACTTTAATGGCTATATTCATCTTAAAACCATTCCAGGTGCTTCCCCTGAATTGATTCATGAAGCAGGTCTATATGCAGATCGGATGAGTATTAATTTAGAAATGCCTACCGAGGTCGGTTTAAAAGCCTTTGCACCTGAAAAATCACATCAAGAAGTACAAAAAGATTTGGGGCTGGTTCGGGATCGCTTAATTCAGCTTAAAGATGAGCGTCAAATTATCAAGCATGTGCCGAAATATGTCCCAGCAGGGCAAACTACGCAGATGGTGGTAGGTGCACATCAGGAAACCGATCAGGATGTACTGTTTATGGCAGATCGGCACTACAAAGAATTTAAGTTAAAACGGGTCTATTTCTCAGGCTATATCCCGATTAATACCGAGAATAATTATCTACCTGCGGTGGGTTCTGCACCGCCGTTGCTACGAGAAAATCGACTGTATCAGAGTGATTGGTTGATGCGTTTTTATGGTTTTCAGGTCAATGAAATCGTGAATGAGCGCTTCCCGCATCTGGACTTAGATGTTGACCCGAAACTGAGTTGGGCCTTACGTCATCCTGAGCAGTTTCCGGTGGATTTAAATCGTGCTGATTACTTTATGATTTTGCGCGTGCCCGGCATCGGGGTGAAATCTGCCAAGAAAATTGTGCATGCCCGTCGTTTTGGCAAAATCCATATCGACTTGTTAAAGCAATTAGGTGTAGCTTATTCCCGTGCGCAATATTTTATTCGTTGTGAAGACAGTCCACGTTTCCAGAAGGAACTTTCTTCTGGTTTTATCCGTCAGCAAATTTTGACCCAAGGTTCATCTAAATATATCAAGCCACTGTCTCCACAGCTGAGTTTGGGGTTTTAGTAATGTTGACTCAGAAACTCAATTATTGTTTTGATGGCTCAATGCTGGGGTTGCTGAGTTGTGTATTTCGCGCATTTCAGTTCAAAGAGTTTGATGTGCAACTTTGTTTACTGGGTGAGACACAACATGGCTTATTTTCCGAGGTTATTGATGTGTCCAATCATGAGCAACATGCCCAACGGGTGTGGTCTGCCTTACAGCAAAAGCTTTCCCCAGCTGCGCTAAAGCAGATTTATTTTGCCTCCTTGTCTGAGTCACTAGAGGCCTATCAGCATCTCTTTAATTATTGCATCTATGTATTTCAGCAGTCCTATTCGGTTGAAAAAGACTATTTACATCCCAGTGTGTTGGCGATTTCACAGTGGACCAAAAAAGTTGGGCGCGAAAAGCATAGGATGGAGGCTTTTGTGCGTTTTAAGAAAAGCACAGATGGGTTATTTTTGAGTTTAGTCCGTCCCGATTTTAATGTGTTGCCTTTGATTCAGCCACATTTTAAACGGCGCTATCAGGATCAGCGCTGGCTGATTTATGATGAACAACGTAACTATGGTCTTTATTACGACCTCAAGCAGATTCATGAGGTCGTTATGGATGCTGATCAGATTGATCGCAATCTGCAAAAAGGCGGTAGCCAAAGTTTTCAGTTAGAGTTGGATGAACAAGAGATCTTATATGATCAGCTTTGGAAGGATTATTTTCAGAGTATCAATATTAAAGAACGGCAGAATATTAAATTGCATGTGCAATATCTGCCGAAACGTTATTGGCGTTATCTGAATGAAAAATATGTTTAGCCTAGTTGGATCCTTGCAAAATAGATTGCATCACAACCATGACCAGCCGTATGTGGAAGAATAAAAATCAGCATCGGCATAATTTTTGATTATGATTTGAATAGATGACAAAAAATAAAAGAGCCAATCAATGACAAAATTAATGTTTAAAGTCGCATTACTGATCATGACCTGTTTGAGTGGTAATGTATTGGCTAAAGCGCAGGATAAAGTAACAGATCCCTATAGCCAATGTGTTGATGACACCATTCAAGAATTAAAGTTGGGTAACATCAACAATGCAGTGGTGGAAATCTGCAGTACCAGAACTAAAACCTTATATGCCAAACAGATCGTACAGTTATTGGATCAAATTAAGAAACAGAGTCAGGAATACAAGCAGCCTGAACGTTATAATGACATTATGAAATCGCAGCAACTCTGGAAAAATTTTGTGGATCAGGAATGCCGAAATGCAGGTGCTTATATTGGTTCGCCGATGTATGAATTTTGCCCAATGCAAAAATATGCTGAGCGATTGGAACAGCTAAAAGAATATTTAAATTGATCAGCTTTCTTATTTAATCGTTTTAGTCATGACTTAAAACTGTAATTTAAATACACCTTAAGCTTGAGTAGGCGTATACTGCTGCATCGAATAAAACAACACGATTCCAGCAAGGTGCATTGTGAGCTTGATCCAATCAGACTGGCTAAATTTTCTCAAACCCAATTATAAGGTTATGCCCTTAAAAGAGAGGGTGCTCTCAGGTGTTGGTGCTTTATGTGGATTGGCAATTTCATCACTGATTAGTTGGTATGTCTTGGGCGGTATGAATGCATGGTATATCGCGCCGATGGGCGCTTCTTCTGTGTTGTTATTTGCACTACCCAACAGTCCTTTGGCGCAGCCTTGGAATGTGATCGTCGGAAATACCCTTGCTGGATTCATCGGTGTTGCCTGTACGCAATATTTACCCGATCTCACCAGTGCCTTTAGTGTGGCTGTGGGCTTGGCGATTTTTGTGATGATGACAACTGATTCTCTGCATCCACCGAGTGGGGCTGTCGCAATTACCGCAGTGCTTGGCGGAGAAGCTGTCCATCGGTTGGGTTTTCACTTCATCTTGTACCCCGTATTGCTGAACTCAATTTTATTATTACTGTTTGCGGTGTTTTTTAATCGCTTGATTGGACGCCATTATCCAGTGACAGCGCATGTGAATGAGCGTTCTAAAGATCCGACACCGACCCAGAAAGTTTCGATTCAGCCCAAAGATATTGAATACGCCTTAGAGCGTCACACAGAACTGTTGGATATTAGTCAGTACGACTTGGAAAAAATTATTCTGGAAGCACAGACGCATGCCAATGAACGTCTGGTGAACGCATTTGTCTGTCAGGACATTATGAGTCGTGATGTCATTAAACTGCATGAGCAGGATGATATTCATCATGCGCTAGACAAGTTTAAGGCAGTGAATTTAATGAGTTTGCCTGTGGTCAATGCCGAAGATCATTTGGTTGGAACTTTGGCTTTATATGAAGTGGTGGAATGGTTTAAAGGCGCGACAGATCCACGAAATTCATGGCAGCATTACGTTCGACAAATCATGAGCCATAAAGTCGTGACGGTAAGCCCTATGCAGCCGATCCAGGCTCTAGTCCCTTACTTTGTAGAAAAGTCGTTTAACTACATTCCTGTCGTAGACGAACAACGCTTGATTGGAATTGTGAGTCGAGCGGATATGATTGCTGCCTTACAACAGCAGCTTAGTCGTCAAGCCTGAATTTTAGATAAAAAAAGCTACGGCTGGATAAGGGGGAATTTCAACCGTAGCGACCAAAAAGGGAACAGAAAATTAACGTTTTATGCTTTGGTCTTCATAAATGGTTTTCACTGGTTGCTGATAGCCTTGTACATGATCAACACGCGCTTGCTGCTGTTTTGGAATCACCAACCATAAAATCAAATAGACTAAAATACCTGGAAAAGCTGCGCTCATGAGTGAGATCACAACAAAGATCAGGCGTAATAAATTTGCGTTCCAACCAAATCGTTCCGCAATACCGCCCATTACACCAGCGATCATGCTTTGTTGGTTTGAGCGATATAAACCAGAATTGGCCATCGAGTTCTTCTCCTTAAATTTATGAAACAGCAGCAAAAAATAAATTGTTTCAATATGAGTTGCTGTTAATTAAGAGATAAGGGCGAACAGTTTTTTTTAAAGTTTAAACAGATGGGAGATTGGTTAAGTTGTGTAAATCTGTGATGGAAAAATCAACAGCATCACCTAAAATGCACCGAATTAAAGCATACTGCTTTTTCAATTTGCTATTTCAGTCTTATCGAATTTGTTATTCCCCTTTTGGGGAATAGACGAATATTTGAATGATCCTTATATTTTCCACAGTCTGGAAGATGTTTGTGAAATGAACGCGATAATGATGTTGATGTTAGAGATTTAGGATATGCAGTTCAGGTTATTCTTACAGCTTGTTAGTGTAGGAGTTTTATTGAGTTTTGGCTTGATTGCGTGTGATAGTCGTCATCCAGATCCAGTAAAGCAACAAGCCCAGACGCAACCAAGTCGTAATGCAAGTGAAGTGCTTGCAGATGAACAGGAACAAAGTGAATCTGATGCGCAGGGCGTGTCACTCACTCAAGTGGCAGGACAAGCGACATTACCGTATTCTGCCGATCGTAAACATAACTTGAGTCAACCTTCTGAAGCAGACCTCATTTATGCGGGGCGTTATCATGCACGTATTCCATGTAGTGATGCTTTTGCGGGTTGTGTGAATAATGAGAAAGAAGCAGAATATATTCTGAATTTAATGGATGATGGCTCTGTATTCTGGACCAATACCAGTTTTAGCCGTCTAGGTTCAGATCCGTCACGCAACACTGCCAAGATCGAGCAGACCTGTAAGCAGGTACAGTGGCATGTGCATAAAGAATTGAATGAAATTATGATTCGTTGTGATGCTGCGGATGTTAATTTGTATTATCAGATTAATCCGAATCAGGATCTGGTTTTAGATCTGGATAAAATCTGGAATGGCGACAACGGGCGTAACCGTAAGTTCTTTAAAGACTACCCATTTCCACAGCAGGCTTATGTTTTTAAGAAAGCGGAATAATATTTCCCCAATAAAAAAGAGCGCATTAAGCGCTCTTTTTTTATTGCAGCTGCAATTAGTAATCGAAGCTGAAGTGTTCAGGTGCAAGCGATGTCAAAGTACGAGATGTCGTCACCATTGCTTCTGCATGACCTTGTGCACGTGGCAATAAACGGTCAAAGTAGAAATCGGCGACTTTGATTTTTGCTTTATAGAATTCAGGGGTTTCGCTGCCGTTACCTGCTTCTAATTTCTCTGAAGCAACCACTGCTTGTTGTGCCCAGAAGTAAGCCATCATCACATAGCCAGAGAACATCAAGAAATCAACCGAAGCTGAAGAAACGATGTCACGGTCTTTACGTGCAGCAAGCATGATACGAACGGTTAAAGTATTCCATTGTGCGCAAAGCTTAGTTAAGTCCCAAGCAAAACGGCGAAGGTACTTATTACGTGCGTGCGTTGCACAGAACTTCAAGATTTCAGCAGTGTAGTCACGAACCACTTTACCTTTCGAGCTGAGTAGCACTTTACGGCCAATCAAGTCCAGTGCCTGAATCCCCGTCGTCCCTTCATACAAAGTAGAGATACGTGCATCACGTGCGATTTGTTCCATGCCCCATTCACGGATATAGCCATGACCGCCGTATACTTGCATACCGTGGTTGGCTGCTTCTAAGCCAAGCTCAGTCAAGAAACCTTTTAAGATTGGGGTGTAGAAACCGAGTTTGTCATCATAAGCTTCATACGCTGCTTGATCACCACTCACCAGAGCATCTGTCATTTTGTCTGTAAGTTTTGCTGCATGATAGATCATTGAACGACCACCTTCAGCAATCGCTTTTTGCGTCAATAACATACGACGAACGTCAGCATGGTGAATGATTGCATCACCTACACGCTCAGGTTCTTTCTTGCCAGAAAGGGCACGCATAGACATACGGTCTTTCGCATACGGTAAAGCGCCTTGGAATGAAAGTTCAGCGTGCGCAATCCCTTGAACTGCGGTACCGATACGTGCAGTGTTCATAAAGGTAAACATCGCGTGTAAACCTTTGTTGATTTCACCGATCAGATAACCTGTAGCATTGTCAAAGTTCAGCACGGCTGTTGCAGATGCTTTGATCCCCATCTTGTGTTCGATTGAACCACAAGAAACGGTATTGCGTTCACCTACACCGCCATCCGCAGTCGGGATGAATTTAGGCACGATGAATAGAGAAATACCACGTGTGCCTGCTGGTGCATCTGGAAGACGAGCCAATACGATGTGAATGATGTTCTCAGTTAAATCATGCTCACCAGCAGAGATGAAGATTTTAGTCCCAGAGATTTTGTATGTACCATCAGCAGCAGGTTCTGCTTTGGTTTTTACTTGGCCTAAGTCTGTACCACATTGTGGTTCAGTTAAGCACATGGTGCCTGACCAAGTCCCTTCAACCAGTTTAGGCATATAGGTATTTTTTTGCTCGTCTGTACCGAACTGCATGATGGTATTCATACAGCCTGTGCTCAAACCTGGATACATGGTGAATGACCAGTTAGCCGTTCCCATCATTTCAGATTTGATCAGGTTTAAAGACATCGGCAAGCCTTGACCACCAAACTCTTCTGGATAAGAAAGACCTTGCCACCCACCCATGACGAATTGGTCATACGCTTCTTTAAAACCTTTTGGTGTTGTCACTTCGCCATTGTTAAAGGTACAGCCTTCTTCATCACCTGATTGATTGAGTGGAGAAAGTACGTTTTCGCAATAATCTGCCGCACCTTCAAGAATCATATCCACTGTTTCAGCATCCGCATTTTGACCACTTGTCAAAGTTTGGTAATGTGCTGGATAATCTAACATTTCGTTCATTAAGAAACGAATATCACGGAGCGGGGCTTTATAAGCTGGCATAATCTTAATCCTGTATTTGAATCATTTTGGATTATCTGTTTCGATACTTTGATTATTCACAATGCTGATAAAAATACATTGATAATCACTAGGGAAAAGAATGTCAGAAAAGCGAATTTCCTTGAAGGCAAGTTCTTAGAAAAACCACATTTCTGTTGCGGTGAAAACTGAAATGAAATGTGAAAATTACTCAATTTTAGAATTGAAAATATAATGATATAAAGGTGTTTGGTAAAGCTATGCGTCTAAAATATTTAACTTTATGTTTAATGGGGCTGAGTCTCTCAGCATGTTCTCAACATGTCATTAAAACCAATACAGCTTCGGCAGGTCTGGAACAAAAGGTCATCAATAGCATCAATGCGATATATGAATATCCGAGTTATGATTATCGTGGAAAATTTAAAATCCAGATAGAGTCTGACCAGACTAAAAGTAAGGCAAAAGAAGACAATTCAGCTTTAGATGCAGCAGTGAAGCAAAAAATAGATCAATACTTAAGAGATCAGAAGGTCAATTTAAACAACCGGCAGAAACAGGCTTTGTATGTGGCGTTGGCACAAGAGCAAAAAGGTTATGGCCGATCTAAAGCTGATAAATTCACCGAAATTATGGCCAATGTGCTGAATGATATGCAGTTTGAATATGATGGTTCAGTACATTATCGTCAGAAAGTTGGATCATTTAATTTAACCGCACGTTATGAGAAGCCAACCCTGTTAGTTCAGGCGAAAGTACCGATGGTGCTTGATTTGAACAATTATAAGTTTTACATTAATTACTTTGCTTTGATGCCATATTTGGTCAATAAAGAAAATCAAAATAATCTTGCCTATTTGGATTTTTCTAAATACCAGCATTTGTTCAAGCAAGTGGATTACAAAAAATTTGCTGACTACGTGAAAGCTTCCAGTGCCGTGTATTATCGTCTTGCAGATCCACATAATATTCAGGCTTTACCAGTCTCTTCTGCTGAACAGGCCGCAGGAATCGTAGAGAAAATCCGTTTAAAAAGTTCGATTGAAGAGCTGATTTTACAAGCGAACTTGTATAGTAAAATCAATGAAAAATACTTTATGCAAAGTGTTCTCAATATCAAAGAAGAAAACCTGGAAAAGTTGATTGCCAGTGAGGTGGATGCTGCGAGCCCATCTAAATCAGCAAAAACAGCTTCATTATTGAGTAAGAAAGATGCTGTTGATGATGCCAGTGTCGTGAGTCAGGAACTGTATCGTCTGGTGAATCAACATTTTGGTGTGGAGGATACCGAAGAGGATACGGTTGATGGGAGTACAGATGCGGCGGAAGATGCAACACAAGCAGCGCAGGTGACTGATGCTGAGGCTTCAGTTGCAATGGCGGATGATGAGGAAGTGGGTTTAAGCAAAGAGCAATGTACAGCATTGCAAAGCGTAACAAAAGCGACCTATGGCGATGCACAGTATTGCCAAAGTGTGTATGACATTGATGTTTTTGGTGGGCAGAAAGCAGAATCAGGTTTCTTGGATTATATTGCCAAACTGCAAACGGTAGAAAAACAGTTTGCTGCATATGATCAAAATCAATTTATTGATGATCAGGCATTTAAGGCACTTTGGGTTAAGCATCAAGCGGATATTGTCAAAGCCTTACCACCAGTTGAAAAACGAAATCCATTTATTATGGATGTTGGCTTGGATGCTCAAGGCCGCGCGGTTAAATTAGACTATGATTTGAACTATGGCTTATCTGAATTGAAGTCACGTTTTAGTGTCAAAGCTGATATGTTGATTTCAAATTATGGCAAAGCGACACCAATTGATCAGGTGCAATTGAAACGTGCGAAGACTTGGGCTGAAACAAGCAAGGGATCAATGCTGGAACAAGCTGTAAATAGCTTCTCTGAGAAATTAGGTCAGACGGGTGTCCAAGAGCGTTCAGCAGAGCCGTATAGCCTGTCTTTGGAAGATCAACTCAAAGTGATTGCTGAGCAACGTTATGATGCAACGCACGCCTACGAAGCAACTTATAAAGCCGTATTCATTGCGAAATTAACGGAAAGCACACCACAACTTGTACAGCGTTATTCAAGCCAAGAGCTGCAAGAAATTGCCAGCGTGTACGCATATTGGTATGCCAGTGAAGACGACTATAATCCAGAAGGTAAGGCCCTGCAAAATATAGAGGCTTTACAGAAGAAGCATCATCTTGAAAATGAAGGCCAGTTCGATGACAAATTAGGTCAAGCGGTGAATCGTATTGTAGTGGATGCGATGCATGGCGATAAAGACCGTCAGGCGTGGAAAAAACTTCAGTCGCAATATAAACAGCCGCAACAGTTATTTGCTAAGCAATATCAAATCCAGTTCGAACAGCAAAATGGTGCTTCAAATGAGGAAAAAGTCTTGCTTGGACAAACGGCTAACATCTTGGGACAAGTGTACGTGGATGCACGTAAGAATAAACTGTCTGAAAAATCAATACAGTCTTTAAAAATCGAACATAACGAATTTATTGATTATGAGATTTTTAAACAGGTATATCAGAAGATGCTGACCGTGAAATAATTTCTTTATCCCCCCAATAAAAAACCTGCAAAGTGCAGGTTTTTTTATTTTTGTATTTTGATGATTATAAAAAGTCATTTAACTCTGGTTTTACTCCGTTCCAGATCGAAAATGCTTCAATCGCTTGCCCCACCAGCATCCCAAAACCATCAGTAGAGGGGACTTGGCGTTGTTTGGCCTGATCTAGAAAGCTCGAGGGTTTGCCATAAGCCATTTCATAAGCATGATGAAATACTAAATTTTCAGGGAGTTGAAGCGGATCACCAGTTAAACTTGCAGAGGTTGCATTAATGACAAAATCAAACTCGCCCGTTAACTGATCTAAGCCAATCGCTTTAAGCTGAGTTTGTGGAACAGCATCTTTTAAATCGTCAACCAGTTGTTCAGCACGGGCGAGGGTACGGTTGGCAATCACAATCTGTTTTGCACCTGCCTGCACCAGCGGATAAATGACACCACGGGTTGCACCACCTGCACCTAAAATTAAAATACGACTCTCTTTAAGTTCCCAACTTAAAGCCTGAATCGCTGCAACCAAGCCTTGACCATCAGTATTATCACCATACAGTTTGCCATCTTGCATCCATAAGGTATTGACGGCTTTGGCAATCTTGGCACGTTCAGTCAGTTGGTCGCAAAGGGAAAAGGCTTGTTCTTTAAAAGGTACGGTGACATTCATGCCGATGCCGTTGTGTGCAAAGAAATCTTTTACAGCACTTTCGAAACCATCTAAGGCTGCAAGAATTTTTTTATAGTGTAGATCGATCCCAGTTTTTGCTGCAAACGCATGATGAAGCTCAGGTGAGCGGGATTGTTCAATCGGATTTCCAATAACAGCAAATTGTTTGGTCATGAGTGATTCACCAATATCATGAGAATGATCAAGGAATATGTTGAGTTGTTTAGCGATCTGTAGTGTCGGTAAACCAATTGATTTGCCGTAATCCTTCTATGGCTTGAAAATCTGTGGTATTCCGAGTGACTAGAATTAAGCCCTGAGCCATCGCAATAGCTGCAATCTGTCCATCAACAAAAGGAATATTATTTCCCATTTTCTGAGTTTGTATTCTAATTTCTGCATGGATTTTTGCAGCTTGCGCATCATAATCCAAAATCGGAATCAGACTCACCACATCATGTAAAAATTTTGTGATGAGCTGCTTGCGTTGTCCATCAGGCATTCTCAACCAGCCAAAGCGTAATTCATGCCAGACGATACTTGAAATCGAAATTTCATGTTGCGCGACATAAAATTGTTGTAAAACGGCTGAGTTCGGTTGAGGTTTAGCCAATTCAGAAATGATATTGGTATCAAGTAAATAACTGATTTGGCTTACCATGAAAACTCACGTCCTTGGCTAGTGTCTCGTTCAGTTTGAAAGTCAGTATTCTCAGTATTTAATTCTTGAAGTGCTTGTTGATGCCAGTTTTCCCAAGCCTGCATGAAGTTTTCTGGCTCACCTTGTAATTTTTTATATTCAGAATAAGAAATAAGAACAGCCGAAGTATGCCCATGTTGGGCAATAAAGGTTCTTTGACCCTGTTGGCTTTGCTGAATTAATTTAGCGAGATTCGCTCGGGCATGTGTAAATGAGATATTAGACATTTTTAATCCTTTTTATTGTACATTTTTATTGTACATTTTTAAGGGTGGAAATGTCTATTTCAATAATCAAAAAAATCCCTAATAGAAATATTAGGGATTGCCGCTTTTTACTTCTGCAAACTCAACCAATCTCTTGGTTTTAGATAATAATCGGTAAGACGTTTTTCTGCTGAGTCAGCATCCCACTCAGGGCGATACGACCAACCTGCCAGATTAGGTAAGCTGACCAAAATTGATTCAATACGCCCACCTGTTTGTAAGCCAAACAAAGTACCGCGGTCATAAACCAAGTTGTATTCGACATAACGACCACGACGATACAGCTGGAACTCACGTTGTGCTTCGGTATACGGCTGCTCACGGTGCTTTTCAAAAATTGGCAAGATCGCTGCTAAATAACCATTACCCACGGCTTGAATGTATTTAAAGCAGGTTTCGAAATCCCATTGATTTAAATCATCAAAGAATAGACCACCCACGCCACGCTGTTCATCACGATGCTTTAGATAGAAATAGTCATCACACCATTGCTTATGTTCCGCATAAACCGTGTCGCCAAAGGGCTGACACAGGTCATACGCAGTTTGGTGCCAGTTAAGAACATCTTGCTCGTCAGGATAGAAAGGGGTTAAATCAAAACCACCACCAAACCACCACACTGGATCTTGACCTTCAGGCTCAGCGACAAATAAGCGAACATTGGCATGCGAAGTTGGGATATGTGGATTTTTCGGGTGAATCACCAGCGATACGCCCAACGCTTGTGCCTTTGCGCCCGCAATTTGTGGATGACGTTCCGTCGCAGAAGCGGGCAGTTTACTGATGTTGATGTGGGAAAACATCACCCCACCTTTTTCAATCACTTCACCATTTTGCAAAACACGAGAGCGGCCACCGCCACCTTCGGTTCGTTGCCAATCATCAATGATAAACTCAGCGGTACCGCCGCTTGCACGTTCCTGTTGCTCTAGTCCTGCACAAATCCGTGCCTGTAGATCGAGTAAAAACTCACGAACACGTTGAATATCAGCTGAAGTTGGGTGCTGCATGATGATCCTCGTAAAGTGATCTAGGAATAGGCTATATCAAAACATAAAACCCATAAAAAAAGTAAGGGATTTTTGTTTTTTACAATAAAAATCCCTTAACTGACTTATTTTTAAACGTTCTATAAAGTGAATTAGAAGTCATCTTTTTTATAAAGATGATCCATACGCTCACGTTTGGTTTTTAAATATTGTTCATTGAATGGATTGCGGCCCACAGTTAAAGGAACTCGATCAACTACATTGATGCCTAAATCAGTCAGAGCCTTTAATTTCAAAGGATTATTGGTGATTAATTTCACTTCTTTTACTTGCAGATGATCGAGCATAATGCTGCACATATCATAGCGACGTGCATCAGCAGGCAAGTTCAATAGCAGGTTGGCATCAACGGTGTCATGACCTTGATCTTGCAAGGCATAGGCACGGATTTTATTGGTTAAGCCAATGCCTCGACCTTCCTGACGTAAATATAAAATCACGCCTTGACCTGTGTCATTAATCAAACGTTGAGTCGCCTGTAATTGTGGTCCGCAATCGCATTTAAGCGAAGCAAAGGCATCACCCGTCAAACATTCAGAGTGGATACGCACCAGTACGGGCTTATCTGGAGCAGTTTCTAAACCTTTAGAAAGCGCCACATGTTCTTCACCCGTTTCAGGGTCTTGAAACACGGAAATATTGAAGTCACCAAAAGCGGTTGGTAGCTTTGATGTTGCAATAAATTCAATCGGCACAGAGAACTCACTATGATAATAAAAACAGTCTGAGTATAGCTCAATGTATGAAGATTGCGTGAATTGGAATTTCTGATTTTTCACATAAGTTTTTCTTTTTCATATAAAGCACACAATAATGGTTGATAAACAGTGACATAATTCAGGATAATCTGCGAGCCAGTCATTAAGATTGACATGCAAATGTTCAGCACTGCGTCATTTGCACATGTGGCTGATTGAAGGTAGATCATATTTAATTGTATGATTGCCCCCATTTAACCCAGCTTCGGATTTGCCAGGCTTAAAAAGGCTTTGCCACATTATGTTGTATACCGAAATTCCAACTCAACGTCCTGTTACGCCATTGTTAGATGGAATTGATCATCCACAACAATTACGTCAGCTCGAACAAAGTCAGCTCGAACAGGTGGCGGATGAGTTACGTCAATATATTTTGTATGCAGCAGGACAAAGTGGTGGACACTTTGGTGCTAATTTAGGGGTGATCGAACTGACGGTTGCCTTGCATTATTGTTTTAACACGCCTGATGATCGTTTGGTGTGGGATGTGGGCCATCAAGCTTATCCACATAAAGTACTGACAGGACGCCGTGAACGTATTAGCACCATTCGCAGCAAGAATGGCTTGGCTGCATTCCCTGCACGTGATGAATCTGAGTTTGATACGTTTGGTGTCGGTCACTCATCGACTGCTATCTCAGCAGGTCTGGGCATGGCATTGGCACGTCGTTATCAAAAAGATCCATGTGATGTAGTGGCGATTGTGGGAGATGGTGCAATGACTGCGGGAATGGCCTTTGAAGCCATGAATGATGCAGTTGCCCATAATGCCGATCTCATCGTCGTGCTGAATGACAATGATATGTCGATCTCTTGTAGTACTGGTGGTTTTGCCAAACATCTGGCAGCCATTTGGGAAACAGGTCAATTGGTCAATGTGAATGAACAGGGTGAAGCCTATGTTCAACCTCATCCAAAGTGGACCTATAATTCACGTTTGCATCAATCTGCGACAGATGCCGCTGATAATTTATTTAAAGCAATCGGTTTTGATTATTTCGGCCCATTTGACGGACATGATGTGGAACAACTGGCACAGGTTTTCCATGCACTTAAAAAACGTAAAGGTCCACGCCTAGTTCATATTTATACCAAAAAAGGTAAAGGTTTCGCGCCTGCGGAAGCAGATCCGATTACCTATCATGCCATTACTAAAATTGCACCCGCTTCAGCAGCACCCGTAAAAAAATCACCACCTAAATACTCAGATGTATTTGGGCAATGGCTATGTGATGAGGCTGCTCAAGATGAACGTCTGCTTGCGATTACACCGGCGATGTGCGAAGGCTCAGGCATGGTTAAATTTGCACAGCAATATCCTGAACGTTTCTTTGATGTTGCGATTGCTGAACAACATGCAGTGACTTTAGCGGCGGGTATGGCGTGTGAAGGGTTAAAACCGGTTGTTGCGATTTATTCAACCTTCTTGCAACGTGGTTACGATCAGTTGATTCACGATGTTGCCTTGCAGAATCTTGATGTCACTTTTGGTATTGATCGTGCAGGTTTGGTGGGTGAAGATGGCCCAACCCATGCAGGGGCATATGACTATGCGTATATGCGTACTGTACCAAACATGGTCATTATGGCACCGAAAGATGAAAATGAATGTCGTCAAATGCTACATACCGCGTATCTGTATAAAGGTCCAACGGCGGTACGTTATCCGCGTGGTGCAGGTACAGGTGTTGAAATTCAACAGCAGATGACTGCTTTAGACATTGGTAAAGCTGAAATCGTGGCTGAATTCAATCCAGATGCTGAACAACAGATTAGTGTCCTTGCCTTTGGTAGCCGTGTTGCAGCGTCTATTGATGCTGCTGAACAGTTTGCTCATAAACATGCGATCGGTGTGCGTGTGGTAAATATGCGTTTTGTAAAGCCACTAGACGAGCAAATTATTCGTGATCTTGCTGAAAGTACCCAATTGTTTGTGACGGTTGAAGAGCATGCGGTGATGGCTGGTGCGGGCAGTGCAGTGAATGAGTTTCTGGCACAAGCACGTATTCTTAAGCCGATTTTGAACCTGGGTTTACCAGATAGCTTCTTACATCAAGCGACGCATCAACAAATGTTGCATGATTGTGGCTTAGATGGACAAGGAATTCTGGCTTCAATTGAACACGCTTGGTTTTAATTTATAAGTTCATGTAAAAGCGAAAATAATTTTTCGCAACATTTTTCCCCTAAAAGCGCTTATATTTGCTAGAATATACGCGCTTTTATGCATTATTCTTTGTCAAAATCTTCAAATTTGTAGTGGGTGTTCAATGGAACCTATGGTGGTTATGGCTGCGCGTGCGGCTCAAACAGTTGGTCAAGAGCTTTTAAAGGCACATCAGAATCGTCATAAACTCGATTTACAAGTTGAAGAAAAAGGCATTGATGGTCCAGTAACGCGTGTTGATCGTTACCTGGAAGAATTGACAATTGAAACGCTTCGTAAAAGTTATAAAAACCACAGCTTCCTTGGTGAAGAGTTTGGTATGCAAGAAGGTAAAGGTCACGATGCAGATTGGTGCTGGGTGATTGATCCTTTAGATGGTACGCAAAACTTTATCAACGGCTTTCCGCATTTCTGTATTTCGATTGCTGTACAACATAAAGGTGTGACTCAACACGGTGTGATTTATGATCCAGTCCGTGATGAATTATTCTCTGCTAGCCGTGGTCGCGGTGC
This sequence comes from Acinetobacter sp. NBRC 110496, assembly GCF_000876115.1. Taxonomy (NCBI): domain Bacteria; kingdom Pseudomonadati; phylum Pseudomonadota; class Gammaproteobacteria; order Moraxellales; family Moraxellaceae; genus Acinetobacter; species Acinetobacter sp. NBRC 110496. The sequence goes on along the minus strand of NZ_BBTF01000013.1, from coordinate 60,960 downwards.
AGTCATGAATCAACGCCGTATTCGTGTCAATGTAAAAGATAGCTTGGAAAATACTTTCCTTGCTGTCGGTCATCCGTACCGTGCAAAGCGCAATGGTGAAATCGTTTCTTATGCAGAACAGCATTTCGCTTCATTATTGGCTGTAACTAAAGCAGGCGCACAAATCCGTCGCGGTGGTTCTGCTGCATTAGATTTGGCTTATGTTGCTGCTGGTCGTTTTGATGGTTTCTTTGAATTAGGCTTAAAACCGTGGGATATCGCTGCGGGTGAGTTAATTGTGAAAGAAGCAGGTGGTGTTGTGGTTGATGCGCGTGGCGGTAGTGAATCATTTGACAATGGTCAAGTGCTTGCATGTTCGCTTAAAATGTTAAAACCATTGATGCAAGCCGTTGTCCCAGCTTGGGGTGATGCTGCAAAATAATTTGTAGATGTCAAAAAAGCTCTCAATATTTGAGGGCTTTTTATTTTGGAGAAATTTTTGCAGATTCAGAGTGAGCTTTATTGACATGAATTGTGGTTAAAATTCTGAAAATTATTTGAGAACGAAAACAAGATCTAATGGATGGGTCTTTGAGTTTTAACTTACTGATATTTTGAATTAAAGAGTTAAAAACCTATTGAAGAATGTGGGTGTATTTATTGGTGTGATCGAAGTTGGAAGGCCAATAAAAAACTTACCGCATAGAAAAACCAACTAAAAAACGTGACTTTTAAAATTATTCTGCTATAATCCGCCAACGCACTTAAATTCCAGTTCATTACCTGAACATTCAGTTCTATTCATATTAGCGCACGCTGTCCATAGAGAGGACCACATCTTGCGCCCAAATCGCTTAGCGATTCTTCAGGTTGAGGCAGTAATCAAGCGTGCGTTTAGTCCACATCGTCGTTATTCGGATCGCCGCTGAATTTCATCTATTTTCAGCTTGAGTCGCTTTGCCGCTTGTTGCCGATGTCTATTTTTTGTATTTATTAAAATGGAGCACCCTTTAGGGTGAAACTCTCTATGAGCAAAACTTTTGCCGAATTTTCTTTGCACGAAACTTTACAACAAGCCCTAGAAGGTTTGGGTTTTACTACGCCAACTCCTGTGCAAGAACAAGCGATTCCAACTGCGTTAGAAGGAAAAGATTTATTGGTTTCAAGCCAGACTGGTTCTGGTAAAACAGCAGCATTCTTACTTCCTACATTAAACGCGTTAGCGGGTCAGGAAACTTTCGTGCCATTTAAAGAGCGCATGAAAGCTGTCACCCAGCCGACAATTTTAGTTATCTCTCCTACACGTGAATTGGCTCAACAAGTTAGCCAAGACGCGATTGCATTTGTACGTCACATGAAAGGTGTTCGTATTGCTGCAATTATGGGGGGTATGCCTTTTGGTAAACAAATCCAACAGCTTAAAGGTGCACAAGTAGTTGTTGCGACTCCAGGTCGTTTACTTGACCTTGTAAACCGTCGTCAATTAAAGCTTGATAAAGTTGAATCTTTAATCGTTGACGAAGCTGACCGTATGCTTGATCTTGGCTTTGCTGAAGATTTAGAAGCGATTGGTGAATTAGCTGCTAACCGTAACCAAACGTTGATGTTCTCTGCAACTTTTGCAGATCGTATTATCCGTCTTGCTGAACGCATGATGAATGATCCACAACGTATTGCGATTGAAACGGGTCACAGCACCAACACTGATGTAACGCAAACATTACATTGGACGGATGGTTTTGAACACAAGAAAAAATTATTAACACATTGGTTGTCTGATGAGTCAGTAGACCAAGCTGTTGTGTTTGCAAGTACCCAAGAAGATACTGATATGCTGGCTGAAGAGTTGGCTGAAGCAGGTCATTCTGTTGTTGCGTTGCATGGTGCGATGCCACAAACAGTGCGTAACCGTCGTTTACGCAGCATCCGTGAAGGTCGTGCAAAAATCTTGGTTGCAACTGACGTAGCAGCACGTGGTTTAGACGTACCAACAATTTCACACGTCATTAACTTCGGTTTACCGATGAAAAACGAAGACTATGTACACCGTATTGGTCGTACAGGTCGTGCGGGTCGTACAGGTCAGGCGGTAACTTTAGCAACCTATCGTGAGCGTGGTAAAATCCGTGCTTTAGAAGATTACTTAGATGCACGTTTAAATGTATCTGAAATCGAAGGTTTAGAGCCATCTCCACCTCCTGCACGTTCAGGCCGTGATGGCGGTGGTCGTGGTCGCGGTGGTCGTGATGGCGGCGGTCGTGGTCGCGGTGGTTTCGGCGGTGGTCGTCGTTTTGAAGGTGAAGGTAACTTCAAACGTCGTGAAGGCGGTGATGATCGTCCACGTCGTAGCTTCGATGACAAACCTCGTGGCGAACGTCCATCATTTGGTGGTGAAGATCGTCCACGTCGCGAATTTAATTCAGATCGTCCACGCCGTGAAGGTGGTTTCGAAGACCGTCCACGTCGCGAGTTCAACTCTGATCGTCCACGCCGTGAAGGTGGTTTTGAAGACCGTCCACGCCGTGAGTTCAATTCAGATCGCCCACGTCGTGAAGGTGGTTTTGATGATCGTCCAAAGCGTAGCTTCGGTGGTGAAGACCGTCCACGTCGCGAGTTCAACTCTGACCGTCCACGTCGTGAAGGTGGCTTCAATGATAAACCACGTTTTGATTCGAATGATGACAACCGTGGCAACCGTGTAGACTACAAACCACGTCGTGAAGGTAGCTTCGGTGACCGTCCAAAACGTGATTTTGGTGATCGTCCACAACGTGAAGGTGGCTTTGGCGACCGTCCAAAGCGTAGCTTTGGTGATGACCGTCCAAAACGTAGTTTCGGTGGTGATGATCGTCCAAAACGTAAGTTTGGTAGCGATGACCGCCCAGCACGTGGTTCACGTGAAGAAACTTTCGGTGGCGACCGTCGTCGCAAAAACGATTTTTAATCGTTAAAAACCGATAAAAACAAGAAGCCAGTTGAAAAACTGGCTTTTTTATTTTGTCTTAGTCATGTAAAATCTAAAAAATGTGTACTAATTCAAACTTTATATAAGAAATGAATAAGATTGAGCAAAATAACAGTCTTTTGAGTCAATTGTGGTCTTTCATGTGTAGTGAAGGATTACCATGTCTATTTGTGATCTTGATGCTCTGTAATGGTTTATTTTTCGCTTATGCGCTTTTTGATAGCAATCATTCAGACACGTATAAGGTGAGTTCTCAACATACGATGAAGCAAACTGATTCAAAGAATAACTACATAAATTAAATAATCTTGATACATCGTTTATCAAAATAAAAACAAGCGTTTAATGTTTCAGTGTATAGTATGCGTGCATAAAAAGTGCAGGAAAGAATGCCATTATGAATAACAAATCTCCTCTCGATAGCGAAGCCTTAATTGAAGTTAAAAACTTGAGCTTTAATCGAGGAGAACGCGTCATTTATGACGATATCAGCCTTAAAATTAGACGTGGTCAAATTACTGCCATTATGGGCCCATCAGGTACAGGCAAGACAACTTTATTACGTTTAATTGGTGGGCAGCTCAGTCCTGACCAAGGTGAAATTCTGCTTGATGGTAAAAATATTGCCACCATGTCTCGTCATGAGTTATTTGCTGCCCGTGCGCGTATGGGGATGCTATTTCAGAGTGGGGCATTATTTACCGATATGTCCGCTTACGAAAATGTCGCTTTTCCGATTCGTGCACATACCCAATTGCCTGAACATCTGATAGCTGAGCTGGTTGGCTTAAAACTGGAGTCTGTTGGCTTGCGAGGGGCTGAGCAATTGATGCCATCGGAGCTATCAGGCGGTATGAATCGTCGTGTCGCATTGGCGCGTGCAATCGCACTTGATCCTGAATTGATTATGTATGATGAGCCATTTGCTGGACAAGACCCAATAGTCATGGGGGTTTTAACGCGTTTAATTCGCTCTTTGCGCGAAGCTCTGGATTTGACGACGATTATTGTTTCACATGATGTTGCAGAGACGCTTTCGATTGCCGACTATATTTATGTGGTTGCAGAAGGGAAAATTCAGGGAGAAGGTTCGCCTGAACAATTAAAAAATCATGCCTCACCTTTTGTTCGGCAATTTTTGACAGGTTCGGCTGAGGGTCCTGTTGAATATCAATTTACTCACCAAGCATATTTAGATAACGAGGTTCGTCCATGAATGCGATTGCCTGGTTAGGTAGACTCGTTATTGAGCGGATAAAGGGGATTGGTGCTGCGGCATTGATGCTCCTGCAAGTTTTATTTTCTATGCCATCGAAAGGTGGTTTTCAGCGTTTTATCTATCAGATGTATCGTGTTGGGGTCATGTCGCTGCTGATTATTGCTGTTTCAGGCTTATTTATCGGCGCTGTTCTTGGCTTACAGATGTATAGCATTCTTGTTACATTTGGTAGTGAGGCAATGCTCGGTACTGCAATTTCATTAACACTTTTGCGTGAATTGGCTTCGGTTGTTGCGGCCTTATTGTTTGCGGGTCGGGCAGGCTCTGCTTTAACAGCTGAAATTGGTTCCATGAAACAGAGTGAACAACTTGCCAGTATGGAAATGATTGGGGTTGATCCACTTCGACAAATCGTATCACCACGATTATGGGCGGGGATCATCAGTTTACCGATGCTCACCGTGATTTTTGCAACCATTGGTATTGTTGGTGGCAAGCTGGTGGGTGTTGATTTTTTAGGTGCGGATGAAGGGTCGTTTTGGAGTGGAATGCAAAACAGTGTGCAATTCTGGCATGACATTTTCAATGGTACCATCATCAAAAGCATTGTCTTTGCTTTAATTTGTACATGGGTAGCGGTCTATCAAGGTTATGCTTGTGACCCGACGCCAGAAGGGATTGCGACTGCGATGACGAGAACGGTGGTCTATTCTTCTCTTTGTGTATTAGGTTTTGATTTCGTGTTGACTGCGGTCATGTTCGGAGGGATTTAATGAAATCACGTACTAGTGAGCTGGCCGTAGGTATTTTTGTCATTATCTTCGGTATCGCTCTTTTTTTTCTTGCGATGAAAGTCAGTGGCTTAGTGGGTACTAATTTACGTGATAGCTATAGCATGACAGCACAGTTTGATAACGTAAATGGTTTAAAACCACGTGCAAAAGTGACGATGAGCGGTGTGACCATTGGTCGCGTTGAATCGATTACATTGGATCCTGTAACACGTTTGGCAACAGTGAAATTTGATCTGGATGGCAAGTTGACCAGCTTTAACCCGGAACAGTTGAAAGAAGTTCAGAAAAATGCACTTGAAGAATTGCATTACAGCTCTGATTATCAACAAGCTGATGCGGCGAAACAAAAAGAAATGGAACAGCAACTTATCAGCAACATGACCTCCATCACCAGTTTGGATGAAGATGCTTATATAATGATTGCAACCAATGGTCTTTTAGGTGAAAAATATTTGAAAGTTGTCCCAGGTGGTGGTGTGCATTACTTGAAACGTGGTGATGTGGTTTCAAATACCCAAGGTACAATGGATTTAGAAGATTTAATCAGTAAATTTATTACTGGTGGCGTTGGTAAAGCCACATCTAGCTCAACAGCTCCCGAAGGTTCCGCTTCACAACCAGCTGCTGTTGGTACAGAACCATCTTTCGTTGAGTAATTCAGGTTAGGAGATTGAAGTGAAAACATTATTGAAACAAACGCTAACAGCAAGCGTATTATCTACTATGCTTGCAAGTGCAGCATTTGCAGCACCAACAGAGACCCCACCTGATTTCGTGAAGCGTGTGGCTGATGGCTTGATTACACGTCTAAAAGCAGATAATGCCAAATTACAGAACAACCCGACGTTGGTAAGATCGATTATCCGTCAAAATCTTGATCCGTATGTAGATTCACAAGCGTTTACACGTATTGTATTGGGTACATATGCGAATAACCAATATACAACTGCGGCACAACGTGCACAGTTTGAGAAGAATTTCCGTGAAGTAATTATCGAAAACTATGGCGGTGCTTTTGCGAAATATACCAATGAAAGCTACACCATGCGTCCGTTTAAATCGACCAACAGTAAGAATCCTGTGGTAACTTTAGACTTCTTGCATAACGGCGAGAAAATTCCTGTATCGTTCCAGTTAACCGACAACGGTAGTCAGTGGAAAGTACGCAATATCAATGTGTCTGGTATTGATTTAGGTTTGCAATTCCGCAACCAGTTTGCTGCAACAGTGCAACGTAGTGGCGGTGATATCAATAAAGCGATTGCAACATTTAAACCAGATGCAGATGCTGCGGTTAGCAAAAAGTAAGTAGGTGACGGGTGATTCAGTATATTGATCAGCAACTTATCGTTTCGAAAACGATTAATTTTGCCAATGCAGAACAGATTTATCAGGCTGGCTTAAAGCATATTCAACAACATAAGAATTTTCCTTTAGTGGTTGATTTGTCTCAGTTAGAACAGGGTAATACTTTATCTTTGGCGGTATTGGTGCAATGGTTGCGTCAAACACCAGACAATAAAGGGCTGCATTTTAAAAATGTGTCTGAGAAAATGCTGAATATCATTCAGGCTTGCCATTTACAAGATGATTTGAAGCTTATTTAATCACAATTTTGTAGATCTAAAAAAAGCACCATTCGGTGCTTTTTTTATTAAATCCACTTTTTCCAACGGAAATAAATGGTGGGCCCAATTAGGAAAGTCAGTACTAAAGTAATAACAATTCCAAAACTGGTAGCTCCATGGGCAAAAGGTAATACTTCAGTGTTCATACCATAGATACTGGCGATCAGCATGGGCGGTGCAAGCATACTGGGTAAGATCGAGAAACGTTTAAAAGTTTCATTCATCTCGGTATTGGCAAAACCAGTGGTAATATCCAGTAAGAATTTGAGTTTTTGAAACAAGAAGGTGTTGTGCTCTAGCAGGGAACGAACATCCTCACTCATTTCTCGGATATCAGCATCGTAAATATGACTGCCTAAAGCACGTGGCCGGGATAAGAAAGATAAGACACGGCGCAGATCGGTAAGGCAGAGCTGTGCTTTCCCTAACATATCTTCTTGATGCGCCAGTCGTGTAATCATATCGTCTAAATCTAGAATTTGTTCACGATGATGATCGTTTAGAACTTCGGCAGAATATTCTTCTAGATATTTATGCGTATCTTCCAGAATATCTGAAAGCTCATCGAGTTTGGACTCAAGTAGGCCTAATAAAATCCAGACCGGTTCTTTATAATCGATACTGTAGTCGTTGCGCCTTGCTCTAGCTCGAAAGGCGCGAAAGGCCACGAGTTTTTCACCACGCAAGGTGATGAGTTGTTTTTTGTCGAGTAAAAAAGCGACGGTGTGCACAGTTGCTGCGAGAGTATTCTCCAGATCATCCTGTTCACGGTCAGATTGTAAATTTTTATTCTTTGTTAAAAAATATGTGCTGATATGCAAAATTCCATCATCATCACGGTAAAATCGTGCGGATGAGGAGATGTCTTCTAGTGACTTTAATGTGGGGAGGTTCCGCTCATAAGCATCAAAGATCCATTGTTGTTCTTCTTGTGATGGAGCAATAAGATCGATCCAAACCAAATCAGGGTGGAGGTCGAAACTTCCGTTGATGGTTGCGTCCTCAAGACTACCGCGCTCTGTGGCATAAAAGGCTTCAAGCATGTCTTTTTTCCTTGCGCAGTCCAGGTAAAGTTTCAGTCTGTTACCGAAAGCATGTATTTTAGACAAGGATGAGATGAAAAACACTTGCCTAAACGTTAATTTCACAAAAATTTTGTTACATAGCCTACTTTATCAGCATGACAGTTATATAAAACGGTTTTAATGGTATGAATTCAATCTGTATTTTCTGTGGTTCTTCTCTTGGTAATGATCCAATTTATCAACACATGGCGCAAGCAACGGGTCAGGCTATTGCAGCACAAGGAAAAACCTTGGTTTATGGTGGTGCTCGTTCTGGTCTGATGGGTGTGGTGGCCGATAGCGCTTTGCAGGCTGGTGGTCGCGTCATTGGTGTAATTCCCGATGCACTGGTTGACCGTGAGCTAGCTCACCAAGGTTTAACCGAGTTGCATATCGTCAATAATATGCATGAGCGTAAAACCAAAATGGCTGAATTGTCTGATGCCTTCGTCGCATTGCCTGGAGGCGCAGGAACATTGGAAGAAATTTTTGAACAATGGACGTGGAGTCAGTTGGGAATTCATCAAAAACCTTGTGCATTTTTAAATGTTGATGGCTTTTACGACGACTTGATCAAAATGATCCAAGGCTCTGTAGCTCGTGGTTTTAGTCAGGCCCGTTTTGTGGATAGCTTGATTGTGGCGGAGCAGATTGAAGCGATTCTTGCTGCATTTTCGAATTACCAGCCTGTGACCCCCAAATGGATGTCAACGACTGAAATTCAGGCCTAAGGAGCAATTTGTGAAAATCATAACTGTGGCAGCAGCCGTTATTTTGAATGAACAAAATCAATTGCTCTTGGTCCGTAAACGAAATACCTATGCTTTTATGCAAGTCGGCGGAAAGCTTGAAGCGGATGAAGCACCGGAGATCACGCTGCAACGTGAGATTCTGGAAGAAATTGGTTGCGAATCTGAGATCCAGCAGTTTATTGGAAAGTTTGAAACCGCTGCGGCTAATGAACCTGATCATGTATTGGTGAGTTATGTATATGCGGTTGAATTAAAACAGACACCAAAAATTGCCGCTGAAATTGCAGAAATGAAATGGATTGAGTTGAGTGACCGATCTACCGTGTTGGCGCCACTGACTAAAGAAGTTGTGATTCCGTGGTGTTTGCAGCAACAAATGAATGTGTATGTTTGATTTGGGCGGCTGCTACGCAGGCACTGTAAATGTGTTGGCAGCCGAGTTGTTTTAAAACATCAGATAACGCACTGATTGAACTACCTGTCGTGACGACGTCATCGACAATCAGGACGCGACGATAACGAATCTGATTCGATGCTGCTGCAAGAAATTGCTGTTCGATGTTTTCCAGTCGCTCTAACCGTGACAAGCCTTTTTGTGAGTGTTGGGCTAAGCGTTGTACGGGTTGCCAGATTGGTACATTCAAGTGTTTGCTTATGGCTTGGGCGAGTAAAAGGGCTTGATTAAAGCCGCGCTCTGCTAAGCGATCGGTTGAAATGGGCATCGGCACAATGGCATGAATCTTGGGCAGTTGCAGTTGCAGCAATAACCCGCTCAATAAGCGTTGATGCTGTAGTTTCTGCTCGTATTTGAATTGTTGAATCATCCTGTCAATTGGATAGCCATAATGACAGGCAACGAAGACCTGTTGCTGATGCCGTTCAATTGATTGTTTTAACCACGGTAGCTGTTGCCAACAGCTTTGACAAACGCCAAAGTGCCGTTTTATTCCAATATCACACAAACTGCATGGGGTGAAATAATCCAACAACTGTTGGGTGGATGTCCTGAGGCGTTTAAACATAAGCATATCTTGGTGCTTCAGGCAGCCAGCGTTTGAGCAGGCCATCGGCATGTTGTGGGTAGTCTTTCAGGACCTGTTCAGCCACATAATGTGCTTGTGTGAGTAAGTGGTCGTCCCGTTCTAAGCGGGCGACCCGAAAGCCCATATCTCCGGTTTGTTTGGTACCGAGTAATTCCCCCGGACCTCGAATCTCCAAATCTTTTTCTGCAATCACAAAGCCATCATTACTTTCACGTAATATTGAAAGCCGTTCCTGACCATTCTGAGATAAGGGGGTTTTATAGAGCAGCGCGCAGAAGCTAGCCGTGGCACCACGTCCTACTCGACCTCTTAATTGATGCAGTTGCGAAAGGCCTAAACGTTCTGCATTCTCAATCACCATAATTGAAGCATTCGGCACATCGACACCCACTTCAATCACTGTGGTGGCAATTAATAGTTGTAATTGGTTTTCCTTAAAGGCTTGCATCACCGTTTGCTTTTCATCGGCTTTCATTTTGCCGTGTACCAGTCCAATATTGATGTCAGGAAAACGTTCTTTAATCTCTTGGTATGTTGCTTCCGCGGCTTGAGCATCGAGCGTTTCGGATTGTTCGACCAAGGTACAGACCCAATAGGCCTGTTTACCTTCACGACAATTTGTCGCGATGCGCTGTAATACCTGTTCACGACGTTCTAATGGAATGGTTACGGTTTGGATCGGGGTGCGGCCGGGTGGCAGTTCATCAATAATCGAGGTGTCGAGGTCACCATAGGCACTCATGGCCAGTGTCCGAGGGATTGGAGTTGCAGTCATCACCAGTTGATGTGGTGTAAACTGGTCAGCACCTTTATTGCGTAAAGCAAGCCGTTGGTCAACACCAAAACGATGTTGTTCGTCAATAATCACCAAGCCAAGTTTGGAGAATCCAACCGTATCTTGGAACAAGGCATGGGTTCCGACAATCAGTTGGGCGTGACCTTCTTTAATTTGTTGTTCAGCGAGGGTGCGGGCTTTACCTTTTTGTTTGCCTGATAGCCAGGCGACTTGAATACCCAAAGGTTCAAACCAGCGCTTGAAGTTTAAATAATGTTGTTCAGCTAAAATTTCGGTGGGTGCCATTAAAGCCACTTGCCAATCGGCTTCGAGCGCATGACAGGCTGCAACAGCTGCGACCAGTGTTTTACCTGCACCAACATCGCCTTGGACCAGACGCAACATTGGTTGATCCTGTTTTAGGTCCTGCAAGATTTCCTTTGACACTCGCTTTTGCGCATTGGTCATTTGAAAGGGGAGTGCTTCCAATAACTTCTTGGCGAGTATTTTGCTGCTACTAAAGCGTGGCGCTGCAATCTGGCGAATATAGGCACGCCGTGTCAGTAGGCTGATTTGATGGGCAACCAGTTCTTCAAAAATCAGACGCTGCTGTGCTGGATGTGAACCTTGATTGAGTTGCAGCATATTGGCATCAATCGGTGGTTCATGAATATAGTGTAAGGCCTGTTTCAGTTCATAGCCGTTGCTGTATTGACTTGGCAATAATTCTGGCAGGTGATCACTATGATGTTTGAGCGCTTGGCGCACATATTCACGCAGTTTGGGTTGTGTGAGTCCTTCAGTACTAGGATAAATTGCGGTCAGTTGGGTCTTCGGTAAAGCGCTATGCTGCTGGATCACCTGAATTTCAGGATGATATAACTCTAAACCCCGTGCACCAACACGGACTTCACCAAAAATTCGTAACCGTTGTCCCATCTGGATACGATCAGTGAGACCTTTATAAATATGATAAAAGCGTAAGGTGACCTTGCCAAAATCATCCTGTAACAATGCGGCGAGGGATTTCTTTTTCCCTGGTGGGAAATCGACCGAGCGAACTTCACCTTCAAGCAAATAGCTGCGCCCAACGACCAGCTGATTCATTGGAATAATAGTGCTACGATCTTCATAGTCACGGGGCAGATGAAACAATAGATCATCCGTGCTAAAAATATGAAGCTTTTCTAAGAGGGTCGCTGCGGCAGCACCAACGCCTTGTAATTGCTGAACTGATGTCATCTCTGGTCAAAGGTGTGTATGCATATTTTATTTATTGGTTATGGTAAAACATCTCAGCGTGTTGCTAAACACTTATTTGAGCAAGGTCACCACATTAGCACAATTAGTCGCAGTGAAAAAACAGATTGTTACGCGACGCATTATCTTCAGGATATTCACCAACTTGATTTAACCAGGCTACCGCCTATTGATGTGGTCTATGTACTGCTTGCACCTGCACAAAGTGGGATTGAGGCTTATCAGCAGACTTATGTTGAGACTATCGTACCGATGGTTGAAGCGCTCAAAACCCATCCTGTACAGCGTATTGTGATTGTCTCCTCAACTCGGGTCTATGGCGAAAATGCGGGGGAGCGGATAGATGATGAATCCGAGATTCGACCTGCGGATGCACAAGGGCATGTGCTTCGTAAGATGGAGTTACTGTGGCAAGCGCATTATCCACAGCAAAGCATTATTGTTCGCCCCACTGGAATTTATGGCAGTTCAATTGTCCGATTAAAAAAAATGGCTGAACAGAGCCAGACCTACCCAGCTGTGCATTTTAGTAATCGAATTCATATTGATGATTTGGCCAAGTTCTTAGCTTTATTGATTAATTTGTCTAAAGTTGAAAAGAGCTATATTGTCAGTAACAATCAGCCATTAGCCATGCATGAAATTCTGTTATGGTTTCAGCAACAGTTAAATTTACCTGCTTTAAAACTCTTGTCACAACAACCTACAGGCAAACGGATTTATGCAACCCGATTAGTTGAAACAGGATTCCGATTTGACCATTTGATTTGCTTTAATGACTATGCAGCGGCGTTATTGGCACATAGTAATGAAGAATAATTCGATTAGACTGTAAAGAACATTTAAAGAGTTACGATGTATTTTGAATATTAAATACTAACACATTCCGTAAAGGAACTGCCTGAATTGAGCACATGGTTTGCGGCGAGGCGTAGAGGTAATACATGAGAAAAATAATTTGCATGATCCTATTTGGATGGATCACAACCAGTAGTTGGGCGACAGAGCAGTCATGGTGTGTCTTTGATCCTTTAAATACACAGGGTGATATTAGTCGTCGCTTACAAGATATTCGTCTGTATGCACTCCAAAATCAAGTTCAACTGAAATTTCAAACCTTTAAGGATGAAAAAGAGGCGATACAGGCCTTTGATCAGGGTAAATGTTCAGGTCTGGTCGCGTCGAACTTTAATACCTATCGCTATAATCCGTTTATGGGGACAACCGGGGGGATTGGACTGATTCCGAATAATCGTGTTGCTCGTGTATTCCTGCAGTTATTAAATAATAAAAATGTTGAAAAGCGTATGGTGGGCACGAACTATGAAGTGCTTGGCATGATCCCGATTGGTACAGCTTATATGATCATGAATACGCAACAGATTAATAAAGTGTCTCAGTTAAAGAATAAAACCATTGGGATTCTGGAGAATAATCCACCACAGCAGGCACTGGTACAGAGTGTTGGCGCCAAACCTGTCTATGTTGATTTTTCTAATGCGGTAGATTCCTTTAAGCAGAAAAAAATTGATATTTTGGCTGCACCTGCGTATGGGATATTGCCGTATAACTTGAAAAAAGAATTCGGTGAATCAACTCAAGTGGTCAACTTCCCAGTCGCTTACTTTGCGATGAATATCGTGATTCGACCACAAGCCTACCCAAAGGGCTTTGGTCGACTGGTACGGTCCTGGTTTGTACGCAATAGCAGTATACTGGCTGCGCAAGCCATTCAATGGGAAAACCATTTACCTGCTTATTATTGGGCTGATATTTCAAGCTATGAAAAGCAGGGCTATGATGCCATGGTGGTCAAGATTAGCAAGCGTTATGTCGATTCGGGCTATTACGATGCCTATTTTGTCGAACTGATTAGACGATTGCGTTGTTTGGATGATCCCAAATATCTGGAATGCCGCAATAAATAGTCATTAAAGAAAAAGGCAACCGAAGTTGCCTTTTTTATGTTTAAGATTTTTTGCGTTTTAAACGACGTTTGGCTTGTTGTGACGCCATGGCTTCTAAGGCTTCTGCCAGTTCTTCATCGCTGAAAGTAGTGATGTGCTGCAACATTTGTAAGGTGGTTTCATCCAACACCAGTTGAGCACCAGCGGCCATCTCACTGAAGTTATCTTCGTACTCAATAAAGCCTTGTTCATTGTTGCGAATATAATTTTGTTGTGTGAGGACTTTAATAAAGCTTTGGAATAAGGCTTTATCGAAGAATTCAGGTGAGTTGAACTCATACAGTACAGATAGACGTTGACCCAATAAATGACTCAGCTCTTCCACTTGCTTGGTGGAAATATTGCCCGAACCACGTTGTGTGATCAGTGCCAAAGTCATGTAGTAACGCTCTAAACTCTGCTTCACTGGCATCGCCAAGGTCACGAGTTTTTGATGTTCTTCACTATTTGGCGTTGGGCTAAATAAATTGTCTTCATGATCTTGGAAAATCAGACCGATTTTAACTAACGCATCGATATAGCTATCAATTTGCTGCTGTAACTCGCTCGCTTGCCATTTCATGAACAATTCAGCTTTTAAGAACGGATATAAGGTACGAATCACGTTACTTAAATCGTTCTTGTGGATTTTACCGTTATGTTCAACCAGAGAAGCCACCAATGACGGCAAGACAAAGGCATGTAAAATATTATTACGGAAATAGGTGAGCAGAACTGCCTGATTATCTTCAATCGCAATAATATCGCCGAGCACGTGTTGAACACGTTTAATCAGCTTGAGTTTTAGACCATAGGCCACGATTTCTTTGCCCGATAATGAAGTGACTTGAGTCCGTTCATCGTAGGGTTGTTGAGTGGCTAAATCGCGATAGATATCCAGTTGCTTGGCACAAATCTCTTCATCAAGGGTGTGTTTTGGTGTTGCCAATAAAATGAGAGACAACAATGACACCGGATTAATTACCACAGCACGGTTAATATTTTCTAAAATCAGGTTGGCTGAATTTGCTACAACATTGGAAATTTCTGTTGTGCTTGGCGTCTCATTGACAAGATGTTCAGCATTATTCTGCTTTAAGATGTCATTCAGGAAGACGGGCTCACCAAAGTTGACATGGACTTTACCAAAGATACGCTCAATTTTACGTAAGGTTTTCACGATACCAAAAATCGATTCGGCTTCTTTCGGTTTACCTTGCATTTCACCGACATAAGTCGACCCTTCCATGAGACGCTCGTAACCAATATAAGTTGGGACAAATACGATTGGTTTGGCTGGGCCACGTAAATGACCTTGGATGGTCATGGCCAACATGCCTGTTTTGGGTGGCAATAAGCGACCTGTACGTGAACGTCCCCCTTCAATAAAGTACTCAATAGGGGTGTTGCGAGATAAAATGCTGTATAAATATTCTTTGAATACAGAAGTATAAAGTGCATTGCCACGGAAAGAACGGCGAATAAAGAAGGCACCGCCACCACGCAATAACTGACCTACAAAGGGTAGATTCAGGTTATCACCCGCAGCAATGTATGGAATCATCAAACCGCGTTTATAAATAACATAGGACAATAATAAATAGTCGATATGGCTACGATGGCAAGGGGTGTAGACAATTTCGTAGTCTTTGGCTAATTCACGAATGGTACTGAAGTTATGTACTTCAACGCCGTCATAGAGTTGCGTCCATAAACGGGTTAAGGCCATATCGGCAAAACGGACAGCGGACGCAGAGTAGTCCGATACAATTTCATTGACATAACCAATAGCACGGCGTTCAGCTTCAAGCATGCTAATTTTATGCTGAATGCTTTCACGGCGAATGGCATCTTGTACCTCGGGTGACTTCACTACCGATTGCATCACATTACGGCGGTCTGACAAGTCTGGACCAAGCACGACTTCACGTTGCTGATCCAGATAGGTGTCTAAAGAGCTTGCAATGTAGGTTGCTGGTGAAACATTTGGATGATTGGTCTTGGCATAATCTACCAACTCACGTAAAGATTGTGCTTCATGAAACTCTAAATAAGACTGGCGACCATGCAGGCCGATGTTCATGAGTTGTTTGACTGTGCCTGGTGTTGCCCAAGTATCGGAGAAAAGTAATTTGAACCAAGAATCTTCCTTATCTGGAGAGCGTCCCCACAGTACGGTGACGGGAACCAGTTCAATATCAATCTCAGGGTTTTGCTCAAGTGCTTCAACCAGTTGCAATAAACGGGGAGGAAAGGTTTGGGTATTAAAAAAATTATTTTCGTTATGATGTAAAAAAAGAACTGAGTTTTTTTCCTGATAGCTGCCAAAACTTAAGGGGTCTAGCGCAGGTTTTAAATGCAGCCGACGGGTTTCACCATCCACCACCAAGGCATTACTGCGTGAATAATTTTGTAAAACATAGCAAACGAGTTTATTTGAATCGGTTGTGTTTTGCTCTGTTGAGGTGGATTCTGCAGGAACTTCACCAAGAACATGTGGGGTTACCACAAGGTCAAGTAACTTACTCGAAAGTTGGCGATACATTTGACCAAATCCAGTCTTGGACATTACAAACTCCTAAATAATAATCCTGACAGCAAGTCATGATGAACACGACATTCTGCGATATTCTTACATGAAACGGTATGTTATTTTCTGACAAAATATAGCGTATTTGGTAGATTTTATCGTTAAAAATCGTATTTTTAGCGGTTATAAATAAAGATTGGGATTGTGAATGCATCATTAACGTGACGCATCAATCATTTTATCCTGATCATTGTGCTTTGAATTTGTGGCACAATCAAAATTATCAACCCTGAAAGGAATTGGTTGATCTCTCCTCATTGATGTTGGAAGACTATTACATGAATGCGTTAACTCAAGAATTGGTAGAACTGTTGACTCTGGAAAAGCTGGAAGAGCATATTTTTCGAGGCAATAGCCGCAATTTGGTAGGCAAGCGAGTATTCGGTGGACAGGTGCTTGGACAGGCCTTGAGAGCAGCGTCATATACTACAGATCGTCCTGCACACTCTTTACATGCCTATTTTTTGTATGGCGGCGATGTCAATGCACCGATTATTTATGAAGTTGATCCGCTTCGTGATGGAAAGAGTTTTGCCAGTCGACAAGTTCGTGCGATTCAACATGGCCGAACCATTTTTTCTGCAATGGTATCTTTTGCCAATCAGGAAGAAGGGCTGAACTACCAGCATAAAGAGCCAGAATATCCTGCACCTGAAGCATTGAAGTCTGAAAAAGAGCTGAAAGAAAGTCTGATCAATTTCGTGCCTGAAAATGTGCGTGCCAGTTTTATGCGTGAACGTCATGTAGAAATTAGGCCGACGCAGTTGATTAATCCGTTTCAGCCACAGCCTGAAGCACCGTTTTATGCGCATTACATTCGGACTCATGACGCGATTCCGCAGGATCTGGATGAGATCTCTCTGCATCAAGCTATTGTTGCTTTCTACTCGGATTTTACCTTGATGACCACGGCATTGCGTCCACATGGATTGTCTTGGATTTCACCGAATTTACAATGTGCCAGCATTGATCACACCATTTACTTCCATCGTCCACTACGTGCCGATGAATGGATGCTTTACGATATGGAAGCAACCATCAGTGCCAGTTCCCGTGGCTTGAACTTTGGGCGGATGTGGCAAAATGGGCAGTTGGTGTGTAGTACCGTGCAAGAAGGTTTGATTCGGCTCAGAGAAATCGAAACCCAGTGAAAAAATGAATCAACACTAAAGCCATCATTCTGATGGCTTTTTTTATCATAAGGATGTGACAAAAAATTGCTCGATTCTTCAACATGGGCATGCCATAGTACGGCTAAGTTACAACGCTTTATCGCATAAAATGAATTTAAATACGCAAATTTTAATTGCAGCTATACTTGGCGTGGCCTTTGGTTTTCTATTGTTGGCCTATCCCCAGACTGCATTTGTTGATCACAGTCTCTATGGCTTGGGTATTTTAAGTAGCATTTTCATTGGCTTGTTGAAAATGCTGCTGGTTCCCCTGATTTTTAGCTCGATTGTGGTTGGCGTTTCCAACTTACAGGCGGGTGGGCAATTCGGCCGAGTCTGGAAGATTACCGCATTAAGTTGTTTTACCACCACGACCTTGGCTTTAATTCTGGGAATTAGTTGTGCGCATCTGTTTGAGGTGGGCAAGGGTGTGGATATTCAATTATTCCAAGCCGCGATGGACAGTCATCAAACCCCTGACACGCTAACACCGTCGAGTTTCTTCACCACCTTTATCCAGAATACCTTAATTAATCCGTTTAAGGCCTTTAGTGATGGCAATGTGCTGGCGGTGGTAGTATTTGCCTTGTTTGTGGGTGTAGCTTTGGTCAAAGGCGGCGAGCGTTTTGTTCTGATACGTAACATCAGCCAACAATTCTTTGACATCATGATGATGCTGGTCGGCTGGGTGATGAAACTTGCGCCGATTGGTATTTTTGCTTTACTGGCAAAGTTGATTGCCACTGAAGATTTGTCGGTGTTGAGCCGCTTGGTTGAATTTGCTGCGGTGGTGACAGGTACAACCATTTTTCATGGCGTCGTGGTGTTGCCAGCCTTGTTGTGGATTTTTGGGCGCATGAATCCCCTTACTTTTTTTAGAGGGGCGAGAGCCGCCTTGGTCACGGCTTTTGCCACCAGTTCCAGTTCTGCCACCATGCCGTTGAGTATGAAGTGCGCGCAGGAAAATTTGGGCGTGCGTCCACAAACCGCAGGCTTTGTCATTCCATTGGGCACGCAGTTAAATATGGATGGAACTGCGCTTTATGAGGCAGCAGCAGCATTATTTATTGCCAATTTAATGGGGTTGGATCTAAGCCTGACCCAACAGCTGATTGTTTGTTTAACCGCCATGATTGCATCCTTAGGCGCACCGGGGATTCCAAGTGCGGGGATGGTGACCATGATCATGGTGCTACAGTCAGTGGGTCTACCTGCCGAAGCGATCGCAATTTTACTGCCGATTGACCGTGTGCTTGATACCGTGCGTACAGTGGTCAATGTACAAGGCGATATGATGATTAGTGTTGTGGTTGATCGTTATGCCAAGAAAGCTGAAGCAGAATCCAGTTGATTGGATGAAATAAAAAAAGCAGGAAATCATTCCTGCTTTTTTTTATATGTAAGATTTAAGCGGCTTGCTGTAAAGCGCGTTTTGCAGCAGGTGAATTATTGAGATAATTCACGGCATCCTGCGTATTGCCTTCTTTGACAGGGTCATACCATGGCATGAGGTAGTCTAACTGTTGTGCCACCAACCATGCTGGGCCAGGTAAAATCTTGGCGTCTTGTAACGCAATCTTTGACCACTCAATCCAGATCCAAGGTTTAAACACGCTTGGCTTTTTCGCTGCAAAGCGTGGATCTTGGCTCATGATATGTGCTGCACCATCGACCCAGAGGCCAAGTACACCAATAATCACAGCAACACTCAGGTAATAACGGGCGATATAACCACCACCTAAATGACGGTAAAGGTCAAATGCAACGGTACGGTGTTCGATCTCTTCAGAACCATGCCACTTGATTAGATCAAGCATTTCAGGGTCAGCCCCTAGTTCTTGCCAGCGTTTGTTGTACAGCGCATATTTACCCAGTACACAGGTCATATGCTCAACGGTTGCAATCACACCTAGGCGGAATAAATCCCATTGATGCTCTAATGCTTTTGGAATCTCTTTATCAAAGGGCTTGTCAGCTAATACTTTGGTAAACAGAAAGTCCATGATGTCGAGATTACGCTGAATATCGATATTACGTTTACTGAGATATTCTTTATTGGCTGAAGTATGTGCAACCGCATGCATCGCTTCCTGACGAATAAAGGCTTGGACATCTTGCTTTAATTTTTCATCAGTAATTTCAGGCAGGACTTTGTTATATAAACGACAAAACCAAAATTCACCAGCAGGTAAGATATTGTTAATTTCATTAATAAAATAGCTGGCAAAAGGTTGGTGAGGAATCCAATCCACTGGTGTATTTTCCCAGTCAAATTTTACTTTGCGTGGGAGGATTTTATAGTCAATCGAAGAACCAAGAACTTTGTTCTTCACAAATGATAGTAATTTCATTGTTATTTAGTCCTAATCGATAGTGCAATAAACCAACACTAAGCAGTATATGAAAACTACCTAGTGTTTGTGTTTAGCAATTCGGGACAATTAAAAATTATTTTGTGCATCAAGTTGCATAAAATGCATTTTTTACTCTTCTAGATCAGTTTCTGAAGCTTCAGCAATCTGATCAAGGTTAAATTCGGCCGGTTGATCAAGAGTGAAGTTCAAGCGACCAGCCATCACACTTGCCAACTCTTCTAGCCCGATACGATTGAGCGAAGAGAACAGTTGAATAGAGAAATCAAGTTTCATCTTTTTCAACTGCTGTTTCACTTCTAACAAGACTTTATTGGCTGGGCCACGGTTCAGCTTATCCGCTTTGGTGAGCAGGATATGCACAAATAAATGACGTGAATGTGCCCATTCCAGCATCATCAAGTCAAAGTGCTGTAATGGATGACGGATATCCATTAATAACACCAAGCCCTGTAAGCTCTTACGATGAATTAAATAATTTTCCAGCTCTTTCTGCCAAACAATTTTCATGGCCTCAGGAACTGCGGCATAGCCATAACCCGGTAAGTCGACCAAGCGCTGATCAGGATTGCCTAAACTAAAAAAGTTGATCATTTGGGTACGACCAGGTTTTTTAGAGGCACGTGCCAATTGCTTTTGATTGGTTAAAGTATTGATCGCACTTGATTTACCTGCATTGGAACGACCAGCGAAGGCGATTTCATAACCTGTATCTTCTACGCATAAAGCCAGTTTCGGCGCACTCATCAAAAATTCAGCTTGGCGTAACCACGTTAAAGACTGAACTGCATATTCAGTTAACGCAGGATCAGCCTTTTTTTCATAACTGATTTTTTGTTTAGGTGCGAGTTTGGCTTTGGTGTCTTTCGATTTTTCACTGCGACGCATAGAAGCTTACTTTTGAATAGAAATAGCAACGACCATTATAAAGGATGTGGGGCATTCGTGCGAACCCTCATCTGCATAGATGGTTTAAGCTTTTTGAATCAGTTCTAAAAAGTCGATATTTGAGCGAGTTGAAGAGGGTAGAATACCGTGTTGTACCACTTCGCCGAGCGTATATTGATCCAGACTCTGATAAAAACATTCGAGTGCCTGATCTAAAATACCTTTCAGTCCACAGTTGGCTCGAAGGACACAGGGAGGGGTATTGCACTCAACAATTTGATGGTTACCTTGTAAGGTTCGGACAATTTCACCGAGTTTCAAATTCTTGGCTTCTGGATTTAACCTTAAACCACCGCCTTTACCACGGATGGTGACAATCCAGTGTTGTTTCCCCATGAAGTGCACCACTTTCACCAAGTGATTTTGCGACACATGCAAATCTTCAGCAATATCTGCAATCGTGTACGGTACATCACTCGGGCGAGCGACATACATCAGAATTCTGAGTGCATAATCAGTAAATTTATTGAGTTGCATGGGATTTCACTCAATTGATTGCTTAAAATAGAAAGGGCCAGTCTAACATAGACGGGCCCTCTGCAAAACGTCGCGCGAATTAGCTGAGCTTCACACCACCGGTACCAAAGGCTTCACTGTGAATATTGGCCGCAGGAATACCTCGTGCAACCAGTGCCTGATGTTGTGCTGCCATAAATGGCATTGGGCCACATAAATAATAGTCGGCATTGCTTGGTAATAAGGCTGCATCCATCGTGCTTAAATCAAGCCGGCCAGCAGCATCATAATCTTGACCCAATACATCTTCTGCATGTGGGAATTCATAGGCCGTGAAGGTAATTAAACGAGGGTATTTGGCTTTAACCTCTTCAATGTGTTTCTTCATGGCATGCACTTGGCTGCTACGACAGGCGTGAATGAAGTTAACGGGTTGTGGTAGATCCAGAGTCACCAACTGATTCAGCATGGCAATCATTGGAGTAAGGCCCACACCACCACTGATAAAGACATTGCGTTTAGTACTGTCAATCAGATAGAAATGACCTGTGGGTGCAGACACTTCAATCTCTGAACCTTCAGCCAAACTGTGTAAAGTGCTAGATACCCAGCCCCCTGCAAGCTCACCTTTTTCATCTTCACGTTTCACCGAGATACGTAAATAATCCGCTTGTGGGCTGGTTGATAGCGTGTACTGACGCGGTTGTCTTAAGTTTAATTCAGGGACAAACACGCGAACTGAAATATATTGGCCTGCTTCGTAGTGCGGTAATGCGCCGCCATCGACAGGTGCTAAATAGAAAGAGGTGATTTCATTGCTTTCTACGACTTTTTTGGCAATCTTGAAATTACGCCAGCCTAACCAACTGCCTTTCGCTTGTTGGTGTTGATCATAAATCGCTTTTTCAGTGCTGATAAATAAATCTGCCAATTGGCCATAAGCGGCAGCCCAAGCTGCGATCAATGGATCTTCCATCGAGATGCTGAGTACCTCACTGATTGAATGCAGCAGGTTTTCACCGACAATACCGTAATCAGGAGCTTGAATATTCAAGCTCACATGTTTATGTGCAATCATTTCAACCACAGGCAATAGTACCGAAGGGTCTTCGATATTTTCAGCATAAGCCAACACAGCGCCAGCCAATGCCTGTGCTTGAGCACCGCTACGCTGATGACCCATATTAAAGGTTTCTTTTAATTCGGGATGATTGCTTAACATACGGTTATAAAAGTATCCAGTCAATGCAACACCATTTTCACGCAGAACAGGAACAGTGGCTTTTACTAGGTCAATTTGCTGCGGAGTCATGTTTGATCTCTCTTGGCGATTGCTTATAAGGTGTATTTAAAATACATCTTATAAGGTGTATTTGCAATGCATATTTAAATAAAAGCCATAAAAAAATTAAGGGATATTAAAATATCCCTTAATTTTTAGAAAGATAAGGTTTTTATTTACCAAATAGTGAGCCCAGTAAACCACGTACAATTTTCTGTCCTGTAGTGCCACCTAGGCTGCGTGCAGCGCTTTTAGCAAAAGTTCCGACGATATCTTGAGTGAGCTTTTCCCGATCACGTTGGGATTTTTCAGCAGCTTTTTGTTGCTCGCGCGCAAAACGTTCTTGTTCTTTGGCTTGTTGTTTGGCCAATGCATCTTGCTCTTTGCTTTGCTGTTTGGCTAACTCATCGGCTTCTTTCTGCTGGGATTGTTGCAATACTTTCTTTTGCAGCATTTCATAGGCGCTGTCCCGATCCACCGCTTGGTCATAGACGCCTGCGACAATACTTTGCCCAATAATCACTTGGCGTTCTTCGGGAGTAATTGGGGTAAAGGAAGAGTAAGGGGGCATCACCCAACCGCGCTCCACGATTTGTGGTGTTCCTTGTTCATCAAGGCAGCTAATCAAGGCTTCACCGACTGCGAGTTCGGTAATCGCTTGATCGACTTTAAACTCAGGATTGGCGCGGAAAGTATCGGCTGCAGTTTTGACTGCTTTTTGATCTTTGGGGGTGAAGGCGCGTAAGGCATGTTGTACGCGATTCCCCAATTGTCCTAAAACGCTTTCTGGCAAATCCAGTGGATTCTGGGTGATAAAATAAATTCCCACACCTTTAGAACGGATCAGGCGGACCACTTGTTCAATCTTTTGCTGTAAGGCTGGGCTGGCATTATCAAACAATAAATGGGCTTCATCAAAGAAGAACACTAACTTCGGTTTGTCCATATCGCCGACTTCAGGGAGTTGCTCAAACAGTTCCGACATCATCCACAATAGGAAGGTGGCATACAGCTTCGGGGTGTTCATCAACTTATCAGCAGCGAGAATGTTGATATAGCCATGGCCATTGCTATCGGTTTGAATGAAATCGAGGATATTCAGGCTTGGCTCGCCAAAGAACTGTTCACCACCTTGATCGCCTAAAGCCAGTAAATTACGTTGGATTGCACCCAAACTGGCAGGAGAGAGGTTGCCATATTCGGCTTTAAGCTCAGAGGCGTTTTCACTGACGTAGCTTAGCATGGATTTAAGGTCTTTGAAGTCAATCAGCAGTAGACCTTGATCATCGGCAATTCGAAATACAGCTGAAAGCACACCTTCTTGGGTGTCATTCAGATTCAGCATTTGTGCCAAAAGAAGAGGGCCGATTTCTGAAATGGTGGTGCGAATCGGATGACCTTGCTGACCAAATAAATCCCAAAAAATGACAGGCGCAGCGGCAAAAGGAATGGATTCTATCTGCAGGCTTTTTAAGCGCTCATCAAACTTTGGATTGCTGCTACCGGCTTTGGCAAGACTGGAGACATCGCCTTTGGCGTCAGCAAGAAAAACAGGGACGCCGAGGCGAGAAAAACTTTCGGCCATGACTTTGAGCGTGACGGTTTTGCCCGTTCCTGTGGCACCTGCAATCAGGCCGTGTCGGTTTGCAAATTTAGAATGCAAAACAATATCTTGTGTCGTATCTGTGGTTTTTTTAGCAATAACGATTGGTGTACTCATTCTTCACCTGTTTCTAATTTCATTCGAGCTGTTTTAGTGCGTTTTGGATATCTTGAATTAAATCTTCGGGATGTTCTAGTCCTATACAGAAGCGAACCAGTAAACCTTGTTGTAAATGTGTATTCTCTAATGTGCGTATCTGTTTGAGGTCATACAGCATGACTAGACTGACGGGGCCACCCCAGCTAAACCCAAGTTTAAAGAGTCTTAAGTTGTCACAGAATTTTCGGGTCGCGGCCAGATCATATTCAGCTTTGAAAATGACACTGACCAAACCTGCACTTTTGCCTGTGGTACAAATCTCGCTCCAGAATGAATGACCTGCTGCATCTGGTGAACTTGGATGTAAAACCTGACTGAACTGAGGTTGTTGCTTGAGCCAATCAAGCAGGAGCTGCGCATTCTGAGCTTGTTGCTCATAACGTAAAGACATATGTGCCAGACTGCGCTGAATTTGCGCCGCATCATCCCCTGAAATTGCAATGCCTTGAATCGCATGCATGCGAAACAGTCTGTGATGGAGTGCTTGGTCACGGGTCACGACTGAGCCCATCAGGATATCCCCCCCGCCACTTGGGTATTTGGTCAATGCATGCACGGTGATGTCTACGGACAGATGCTCATCTGAAAAATCAAAGGCATTAAATGCCAGCCCAGCGCCCCAGGTATTGTCCAGTGCGGTGAGCACCTTGGCTTGTTGGGCTTTTTTTACCAAGTTTTTTAAATCGGGAAATTCGAGTGTGACCGATCCTGCTGCTTCGAGCCAGATCAGTTTGGCTTTTTCGGTCGGTTGAAAACTGTCAGCGTCAACAGGGTTGTATATTTTAACCGTGATGCCATAACGGTCTTGCAAGTTGTTTAAATGTTCCAGATTGGGGCCATAGATGTTGTCTGCCACCCAGACCTCATCACCCGAATTTAAAATTGCACTATTCACGAGATTAATCGCGGATAAACCACTCGGTGCAAGCAGGCAATAACGCCCGCCTTCAATTTGGGCAATATTGTCCCCTAAAGTAAAGGTGGTTGGTGTGCCATGGGTACCATAACTATAGTCATAAGCATCAGTCCAATGACGATCAAAAAGGTGCGCTGTGCTTTTAAAAATAATCGTCGATGCACGAAATAGGGGAGGTTGAATGGTTTCAATGTATTGAGGAGCTTGTCTAGGTGCATGAATCAACTGGGTTTGTACTTTATTGTGTGTTGTCATAGGGCAGAATCAAGTCAAGATAATGAGTTAGGTTAAGAGAAAATTGGACAGGCGACTAGTACTTTGCTGCTTTTGTGCTGAATCGTTACAGATTAAAGCAATCGTTAAAAACTGGCTTTATTTTTGCTAAGACTAATCATCATTCTAACGATAATAGGTTTTAGCGCATGAAGTCGCATTTAAGAGTACATTATTTTCAGCACATTGCTGGCGAAGGTTTTGGCAGTTGTTATGACTATTTGAAAGCACATCAAGCAAAAATTACCGCAACTGAATTTTTTGCCTTACCCGTTGATTTGCCATTGGAACTGGAAGCCCTGCCACGTGTAGATGAGGTTGATCTACTGATTATTATGGGGGGAACCATGAGTGTGAATGATGAGGTAAATTATCCTTGGTTGAGATTGGAAAAGAGATGGCTGCGCCGATATTTGGCAGCAGGCAAACCTGCGATTGGCCTGTGTTTGGGTGCGCAGTTGATCGCAAATGCGTTGGGAGCGGCAGTGGGTCGTAACCCTCATCAGGAATTGGGCTGGATGGATGTTGGACGTGCTTCACACGTACCAGACGACTATTTTCAGATTCCGGAACGGTTGAATATTTTACAATGGCATAGTGAGACCTTTGAAATCCCGAAAGGTGGAATTCGTCTGGCGGAGAATAAAGTATGCCGCAATCAAATGTATCAAATTGGACGGAATGTATTGGGATTTCAGTTTCATCCGGAAATGACGCCCCATGCATTGGCCTTGTTAATTGAAAATGAAGAAGAGATGGCTGTTTTTAATGGCGCATATGTGCAGCCGATGTCTGAATTAAAAAGAACTTTGAAAAATAAATTTGAGCAAGGCAATCGTTTGTTGAATCAGGCAATTGATTATGTCGTGAGTGCTTGAACGGAGAAAATGCTTAAAAAATGAAAAGAGGAATTGCATAAGACTTAAACAATCGTTATAATGGGCGACCCTCAAATGGAGGGCGTTCACTACGAAGAAAGTAGTCAACGCATTACAGTCGTGGCATCGATCACGACCATAGTGATTTTCACTGCCCTTGACACTTACCAAAAGGTGAGGTGCGTCATGGGTGATTCTTTATATATTTGGCTTGGAGTTTACTGGTATGTCTAACCAGAGAATTCGTATCCGTTTGAAGTCTTTTGATCATCGTCTGATTGATCAATCTGCTCAAGAGATCGTAGAAACCGCTAAGCGTACTGGCGCACAAGTGTGTGGTCCAATCCCGATGCCTACTCGCATCGAACGCTTCAACGTTCTTACTTCACCACACGTCAACAAAGACGCTCGTGACCAGTATGAAATCCGCACTTATAAACGTTTGATCGACATCGTTCAACCAACAGATAAAACTGTTGATGCATTGATGAAGTTAGATCTTGCTGCTGGTGTAGATGTTCAGATCGCTTTGGGTTAAGGCTTTCGGTTGATTAACTTTTAAGTTAATTAGGCCGCTTTATTAGAGGTTTATGCACATGGCTATTGGTTTAGTCGGTCGCAAATGTGGTATGACTCGCGTCTTTACAGATGCTGGTGTATCTGTACCTGTTACAGTTATCGAAGTCGATCCAAACCGCATTACGCAAATCAAAACACTTGAAACTGATGGTTATCAAGCAATTCAAGTAACTACTGGTGAACGTCGCGAATCGCGCGTAACTAACGCTCAGAAAGGTCACTTCGCGAAAGCGGGTGTTGCTGCTGGTCGTTTAGTTAAAGAGTTCCGTGTTACTGAAGCTGAGCTTGAAGGCCGTGAAGTGGGTGCTTCTATCGGTGTTGATTTGTTCACAGTTGGTCAAATTGTTGACGTAACTGGTCAATCAAAAGGTAAAGGTTTCCAAGGTGGTGTTAAGCGTTGGAATTTCCGTACGCAAGATGCTACTCATGGTAACTCTGTATCTCACCGTGTATTAGGTTCTACAGGTCAAAACCAGACACCTGGTCGCGTGTTCAAAGGCAAGAAAATGGCTGGTCACTTAGGTGACGAACGCGTAACAGTTCAAGGTCTTGAAATCGTATCTATTGACGCTGAACGTTCTGTTTTAGTTGTTAAGGGTGCTATTCCTGGTTCAACTGGCGGTGACGTTATCGTACGTCCTACCATCAAGGCCTGAGGGGAAATACTGTGAATTTAAAAACTGTTTCCGGCTCTGCTGTTGAATTGTCTGAAGTTGCTTTCGGACGTGAATTTAACGAAGCTCTTGTACACCAAGTTGTTACAGCTTACTTAGCTGGTGGTCGTCAAGGTACTCGTGCTCACAAATCACGTGCAGATGTTTCTGGCGGTGGTAAAAAGCCATTCCGTCAAAAAGGTACTGGTCGCGCTCGTGCGGGTTCTATTCGTAGCCCGATCTGGGTAGGTGGTGGTAAAACTTTTGCTGCTCGCCCACAAGATTGGTCTCAAAAAGTAAACCGTAAGATGTATCGCGGTGCAATGCAATGTATCTTAGCTGAACTTGTTCGCCAAGATCGTCTTGTATTAGTTGAAGAGTTTGCTGTTGCAGCTCCAAAAACTAAAGACTTGCTTGCAAAACTTACAGACTTGAATGCAACTCGCGCATTGATCATTACAGATGCTGTAGATGAGAACTTGTATCTCGCAGCTCGCAACCTTCCACACGTTGATGTGGTTGATGCTACTGCTATTGATCCTGTTAGCTTGATCGCATTTGATAAAGTTGTAATGTCTGTAGCTGCTGCTAAGAAAATTGAGGTAGAACTCGGATGAACAACGAACGTATCTATCAAGTCCTATTAGGACCAGTATTCTCAGAAAAAGCACAAGTTTTAGGTGATACTGCTGGTGTTCAAGTGTTCAAAGTTGCATTAAATGCAAACAAACTTGAAATCAAAAAAGCAGTTGAGCAACTCTTTGGTGTTGAAGTTGTAAAAATCAATACAACGATCACTAAAGGTAAAACAAAACGCTTTGGTAAAACATTAGGACGTCGTTCTGATGTGAAAAAAGCATACGTCACCCTGAAAGCTGGCCAAGATGTAGAAATGGCTGACTTGGGCGATACCGCTGAAAACGCAGCGGAATAAGGACGAGAATTATGCCAATTCAAAAATGTAAGCCAACGTCTCCAGGACGTCGCTTTGTAGAGAAAGTGGTTCATGACCATCTTCACAAAGGCGCGCCTTATGCACCGTTGGTAGAAGCTAAAAAACGTACTGGTGGTCGTAATAACAATGGTCACATCACTACACGTCACGTGGGTGGTGGTCATAAGCAAAACTACCGTATTGTTGACTTTAAACGTAACAAAGATGGTATTCCAGCGACTGTAGAGCGCATCGAATACGATCCTAACCGTACAGCTCATATTGCTTTGTTGAAATATGCTGACGGTGAACGTCGTTACATCATTGCACCTAAAGGCTTACGTGCTGGTGATAAAGTTCAATCTGGTAACGATGCTCCAATTCGTCCAGGTAACTGCTTGCCACTTCGCAACATGCCAATCGGTTCTACCCTTCATAACCTTGAACTTAAAATCGGTAAAGGTGCTCAATTAGCACGTTCTGCTGGTACTTCAGTTCAATTGTTGGGTCGTGATGGTTCTTACGCTATCGTTCGTTTACGTTCTGGTGAAATGCGTAAAGTCCATGTTGAATGTCGCGCTGTTATTGGTGAAGTTTCTAACCAAGAAAGCAACCTTCGTTCATTGGGTAAAGCTGGTGCTGCGCGCTGGCGCGGTGTTCGTCCTACCGTTCGTGGTATGGCGATGAACCCAGTAGATCACCCGCATGGTGGTGGTGAAGGGCGTAGTAAAGGTATTCAACCTGTAAGCCCATGGGGTCAAAAAGCTAAAGGGTACAAGACACGTACCAATAAGCGTACGACTAAGATGATTATTCGCGACCGTCGCGTCAAGTAAGGGAATCTGAATAATGCCTCGTTCATTAAAAAAAGGTCCATTCGTCGACGCGCATTTGTTCGCTAAGGTTGAAGCTGCTGTAGCTGCTAACAATCGTAAGCCGATCAAAACTTGGTCACGTCGTTCAATGATCCTTCCAGACTTTGTTGGTTTAACAATTTCTGTTCACAATGGCCGTAACCACGTTCCAGTAATTGTTACTGAACACATGGTTGGTCATAAATTGGGTGAATTCGCGCCAACTCGTACCTATCGTGGTCACGGTGTTGATAAGAAGTCTAAACGTTAATAGGTGCTATGATGGAAGTTACTGCTAAATTACGCGGTGCCGCTATCTCGGCACAAAAAGCACGTTTAGTTGCTGATTTGATCCGTGGTAAGTCGGTTGCGCGAGCGCTAGACATTTTAAACTTCAGCAACAAGAAAGCAGCTGTGCTCGTTAAAAAAGCACTTGAATCTGCAATCGCGAATGCTGAACACAACAACAGCTTAGATGTTGATGACCTTAAAGTAAGTACGATTTACGTTGATGAAGGCATGAGCCTTAAACGTATCATGCCACGCGCTAAAGGCCGTGCAGATCGTATTACTAAGCGTACTTGTCACATCACCGTTAAGGTAGGGGTTTGATATGGGTCAGAAGGTTCATCCAATCGGTATCCGCCTAGGTGTTGTGAAACGCCATAACGCTAACTGGTATGCGAATCCGAAACAATACGCTGAATACTTGCTTAAAGATCTTCAAGTTCGTGAGTTTTTAATCAAAAAACTTAAAAACGCGATGATCAGCAACATTCTTATCGAACGTCCTACTGGCGCTGCTAAAGTAACAATTAGCACGGCTCGTCCTGGTATCGTTATCGGTAAAAAAGGCGAAGATATTGAGAAATTACAGCGCGAACTCACCAACATTATGGGTGTTCCAGCTCAAGTTAGCATCAATGAAATTGATCGCCCTGACTTGGACGCACGTTTAGTTGCTGAAGCGATTGCTTCTCAATTAGAAAAGCGTGTTATGTTCCGTCGTGCTATGAAGCGTGCGGTTCAAAATACGATGCGTGCTGGCGCTAAAGGTATCAAAGTTGAAGTTTCTGGCCGTTTAGGTGGTGCAGAGATTGCTCGTACTGAATGGTATCGTGAAGGTCGTGTACCTTTGCATACACTTCGTGCTGACATCGACTATGCTACTATGCGTGCAGAAACAACATACGGTACGATCGGTGTTAAAGTTTGGATTTTCCGTGGCGAGATCTTAGGTGGCATGAAACAAGTCATGAACCCTGCTCCTGCTGAAGAGCGTCCAGCTAAACGCGGTCGTGGTCGTGGTGAAGGTCAAGAGCGTCGTGGTCGTCGCGGTGACCGTGCTGCTGACAAGGGAGAATAATCCATGTTGCAACCTAAACGTACCAAATTCCGTAAAGTGCACAAAGGCCGTAACACTGGTCTAGCGCATCGTGGTAGTACAGTATCATTTGGTTCGATTGCAATTAAAGCAACTGAACGTGGTCGTATGACTGCGCGTCAGATTGAAGCTGCACGTCGTACCATTAGCCGTCGTATCAAACGTGGTGGTAAAATCTTCATCCGCGTATTCCCAGACAAACCAATTACCGAAAAGCCATTAGAAGTTCGTATGGGTAAAGGTAAGGGTAGCGTGGAATACTGGGTTTGTCAGATCCAGCCAGGTAAGATCCTGTACGAAATTGAAGGTGTTAGCGATGAGTTAGCGCGTGAAGCTTTTGCTTTAGCTGCTGCTAAACTCCCGTTTAAAACCACTATCGTGACTCGGACGGTGATGTAATGAAAACTAAAGATCTACGTGAAAAGTCGGTAGAAGAGTTGAAAGCTTTGCTTGATGAGCAACAGCTTAACCAATTCCGTCTTCGTATGGCGAAAGCAACTGGTCAACTAGGCAAATCGCATGAAGTGCAAATTGCTCGTAAGACAATTGCTCGTATCAAGACACTCCTTACCGAAAAACAGGGGAACGGACAATGAGTGAAAAAACAGTCCGCACGTTAACCGGCAAAGTCGTAAGCGACAAAATGGACAAGTCTATTGTTGTGCTTATTGAACGCCGCGTTCAACACCCGTTGTATGGCAAATCAATCCGCCGTTCAACTAAATTACACGCTCATGATGAGAACAATGTTGCTAAATTAGGCGACTTGGTAACCATCAAAGAAAGCCGCCCAATTTCTAAAACTAAAGCTTGGACTTTAGTGGAAGTAGTTGAAGCTGCTGCTGAGTAATTAGACGTTCTTGTTGCATCATCGGACAATTTCGAGTACTCTTTGAGCCTTTCGAAATTGCGACCGGTGATGCTCGGTTTTGGAGTAGGGCAATGATTCAAACCGAAAGTATGCTCGACGTAGCAGACAACAGTGGTGCACGCCGCGTACAATGTATTAAAGTACTTGGTGGTTCACACCGTCGTTATGCTTCAGTTGGCGATATTATTAAAGTTACTGTAAAAGAAGCAATCCCACGCGCACGTGTTAAAAAAGGTGACGTGATGAATGCTGTAGTTGTTCGTACAAAATTCGGCATCCGTCGTCCAGACGGTTCAGTTATTCGTTTCGACGATAACGCAGCTGTTATTTTGAACAACAACAAAGCTCCGATTGCTACTCGTATCTTCGGACCAGTGACTCGTGAACTTCGTACTGAACAGTTCATGAAAATCATTTCATTGGCTCCTGAAGTTCTATAAGAGGCAATCATGGCTAAGATTAAAAAAGGCGATCAAGTAATTGTGATCGCAGGTAAAGAAAAAGGCAAACAAGGTGTTGTTTTGTCTGTTTCTGAAGATCGAGTTAAGGTCGAAGGTCTTAACTTAGTGAAGAAGCATCAAAAGCCAAACCGTGTAACTGGCGCTGAAGGCGGCATCGTTACTCAAGAGGCTACGCTTCATATTTCAAACGTGGCAATTTTTAATGCTACAACCCAAAAGGCTGACCGTATTGGTTACCAAGTGATTGATGGCGCGAAAACTCGTGTTTATAAATCAAATGGTGAATCAGTGGCGGTAGCGAAGTAATAGGTTGAAAAGGCAATGGCCAGACTTAAAGCACGTTACAACGACGAACTTAAAGCGAAGTTACAAGAAGAACTTAGCGTTAAGAACGTGATGGATATTCCTCGCATCACGAAAATCACCCTTAACATGGGTGTAGGCGCAGCTGCAACTGATAAGAAATTATTAGATGGCGCTGTTGCTGATATGCAACTCATTGCTGGTCAAAAACCAGTTGTGACGCTTGCGCGTAAATCAATCGCTGGTTTCAAAATCCGTGACGGTTGGCCGATCGGTTGTAAAGTTACTTTACGCGGCGACCAAATGTACGAATTCTTGGATCGTTTGATCTCGATCGCAATCCCTCGTATCCGTGACTTCCGTGGTTTCTCTGCGAAATCATTTGATGGTCGTGGTAACTACTCTATGGGTTTAAAAGAGCAAATCGTTTTCCCTGAAATCGATTTTGACAAGATTGATCGTATCCGTGGTTTAGACATCACTATTACGACAACTGCTCGTAGCGATGACGAAGGCCGTGCGCTTATGCGTGCATTCGGCTTCCCGTTCAAATAAGAGGTCGATATGGCTAAGAAAGGTATGATTAATCGCGAATTGAAACGCGAAAAGACAGTTGCTAAATACGCTGCAAAACGTGCTGAATTAAAAGCAACGATTGCAAATGTAAATGCAAGTGACGAAGAACGTTTCGAAGCGACATTAAAGTTACAGGCACTGCCGCGTAACGCATCTCCAGTACGTCTTCGTAACCGTTGTGGTTTAACTGGTCGTCCTCATGGTTACTTCCGTAAGTTCGGTTTAAGCCGTAACAAATTACGTGACACAGTAATGCAGGGTGATGTACCAGGCGTTGTTAAGGCAAGCTGGTAAGGAGCGACTAAATGAGTATGCAAGATACCGTTGCCGACATGCTAACACGTGTTCGTAACGCACAAATGGCAAAGAAACAAACTGTTTCTATGCCTTCTTCTAAGTTGAAAGTTGCAATTGCAAACGTACTTCAACAAGAAGGTTATATTTCAGATGTAGCAGTTGCTCAAGAAGAGACAAAAGCTACGCTGACAATTACTTTAAAATATTTCGAAGGCAAACCAGTTATCGAAACCGTTAAGCGCGTAAGCCGTCCAGGTCTTCGCCAATACCGCGGTAAAGATAAAATTCCTAGCGTTAAGCAAGGTTTAGGTATTGCAATTGTTTCTACAAGCAAAGGCATCATGACTGATCGCGCTGCACGTGCTGCGGGCATCGGTGGTGAAGTTATTGCTTTTGTTTCTTAATAGGTGATTCCTCATGTCTCGTGTGGCTAAAGCCCCAGTAACTGTACCTAATGGTGTAACAGTTACTCAGAACGGCCGGCAGGTCGAAGTGAAAGGCAGCAAAGGTACATTGTCTTTCAACCTGCATGCGCTGGTCGAGCTAAAACAGGAAGAAGGTAAACTTCAACTTGCTCCGGCTAAAGAGTCGAAAGACGCTTGGATGCAAGCTGGTACTGCTCGCGCTGTATTGAACAACCTTGTAAAAGGTGTTAGCGAAGGCTTCGAACGTAAGTTACAGCTTGTTGGTGTTGGTTATAAAGCTGCGGTTAAAGGTACTGTTGTAAACCTTAACCTTGGTTACTCACACCCGATTGACTACGCTTTACCTGAAGGGGTAACAGCGGAAACTCCAACTGCGACTGAAATCATTTTGAAATCAGCAAACAAGCAGATGTTAGGTCAAGTGGCAGCGGAAATCCGTGCATATCGTGCTCCTGAACCATATAAAGGTAAAGGTGTTCGTTATTCGGATGAAGTTATTCTTCGTAAAGAAGCTAAGAAGAAATAAGGCGCGAGGTTCTTATGAACGAAAAGAAACAAACCCGTTTGCGTCGTGCGAAAAGCACACGCTTGCACATTCGTGCATTGGGTGCGACTCGTTTGTGTGTAAACCGCACGCCGCGTCACATCTATGCGCAAGTTATTTCAGCAGATGGTGGAAAAGTTTTAGCGCAAGCTTCAACTTTAGATGCATCTTTGCGTAGCGGTTCTACAGGTAATGTAGATGCAGCTACAAAAGTTGGTGCTTTGATCGCAGAACGTGCTAAAGCAGCTGGTGTTACCAAAGTTGCATTTGACCGTTCTGGTTTTAAATATCATGGTCGTATCAAAGCCTTGGCTGATGCTGCTCGTGAAGGCGGCTTGGAGTTCTAATCATGGCGAAAGTTGAACAAAACGAAGGTCTCGTTGAAAAGCTGGTTGCCGTTGATCGTGTAGCCAAGGTTGTTAAAGGTGGTCGTATCTTCTCTTTCACAGCATTAACTGTTGTGGGCGATGGTAATGGTCGTGTAGGTTTTGGTCGTGGTAAAGCACGTGAAGTTCCAGCTGCTATTTCTAAAGCACTTGAAGCTGCTCGTCGTAACATGATTACTGTAGACCTCGCGGGTACGACTTTACAACACCCTGTGAATGCTCGTCATGGCGCAAGCCGTGTATACATGCAACCTGCTTCAGAAGGTACTGGCGTAATTGCTGGTGGCGCTATGCGTGCTGTTCTTGAAGCTGCAGGTGTACATAACGTACTTGCTAAATGTTATGGTTCTACAAATGCTGCTAACGTAGTAAACGCAACTTTCAAAGGTTTGCGTGATATGACTTCTCCTGAGAAAGTCGCTGCGAAACGTGGTCTTTCAGTAGAACAAATTCAAGGGTAATCAATCATGAAAACGATTAAAGTTACCCAGACTAAATCTTCTTCGCATCGTTTAAAAAATCATAAACTTTGCCTTCAAGGTTTAGGTCTGCGTCGTATTGGTCATACTGTAGAAGTGCAAGATACGCCTTCTAACCGTGGTATGATCAACAAAGTTTACTATATGGTTAGTGTAGAGGAATAAGCCATGACTCTGCGTTTAAATGAACTTGCACCTGCAGAAGGTGCTAAGCGTGATAACCGTCGTTTAGGCCGTGGTATTGGTTCTGGCGTTGGTAAGACTGGTGGCCGTGGTGTCAAAGGTCAAAATTCACGTAAAAGTGGTGGTACTCGTCCAGGCTTTGAAGGCGGTCAAACAGCGTTATATCGTCGTTTACCAAAATTCGGCTTCACTAGCCAAATCGCTTTGAAAACTGCTGAAGTGCGTTTGTCTGAGCTGAATAAAGTTGAAGGTGATGTTGTTAGCCTTGAAACTTTAAAAGCTGCGAATGTTGTTCGTCGTGACCAAATTCGTGCTCGCATCGTTCTTTCTGGTGAAATCACTCGCGCATTCACTGTTCAAGGTGTTGTGTTGACTAAAGGCGCTAAAGCTGCTGTTGAAGCTGCTGGCGGTAAAGTCGAGGAGTAATCTCGAGTGTCTATGACTCCTAGTTCTTCAGGTCATGTCAACATGATGAAAGGCCAACCATTTCATGTGAAATACCGTGAAATTATTCGTCGATTAATGTTCTTGATTGGCGCGTTGTTGGTCTTTCGACTAGGAGCGCATATTCCGTTGCCGGGGATTGATAATGTAGCGCTAGCGCATTTCTTTAAAGCTAATGAAGGTACCTTCTTAGGTTTATTTAATATGTTCTCTGGCGGTGCATTAGAACGCATGTCGATTCTAGCGTTGGGAATCATGCCGTATATTTCTGCATCTATTATCGTGCAGTTAATGTCTACGGTAGTCCCTTCGCTGGAAGCTTTGAAAAAAGAAGGCGAGCAAGGCAAACGTAAAATCAATCAATACACACGTTATGGCACCTTATTTCTTGCACTGGTGCAAGGTGTAGGGATGTGTGCTGGCTTGATTAGTCAAGGTATTACCTTAACATCAGGTTTGGCATTCTATGTTCCAGCAGTAACTTCGTTAGTTGCGGGAACAATGTTCTTGATGTGGTTGGGCGAGCAAATTACCGAACGTGGTGTTGGTAATGGTATCTCGATGATCATTTTCGCAGGTATTGTGGCAGGTTTGCCGAATCTTGTGATTCAGTCGTTTACGTCTGTTCAAAATGGTCAGGGTAGTTTAATTGGATTAGTGGTATTCGGCTTACTCTCATTAGCCGTTTTAGCTGCGATCGTGTTTATTGAAAAAGCACAACGTCGTATTCCAGTGAATTACGCACAAAAGCAACAAGGTCGTCGTGTATTTACTGCACAGCAGACACATTTGCCATTAAAAATTAATATGGCAGGTGTAATTCCAGCGATTTTTGCAAGCTCATTGTTATTATTTCCAGCGAGCTTGGGGCAATGGTTAGGAAGTGCTGATCCAAATGCAGGGATTGTAAAACGTAGTCTACAAGATCTGGCATTGGTGTTATCGCCTGGACAGCCGTTGTATCTAATGCTCTTTGGCGCATTAATTATCTTCTTCTGTTATTTCTATACTGCGCTAGTATTTAGCCCGAAAGAAGTATCAGAGAATTTAAAGCGTAGCGGGGCATATGTGCCTGGTATCCGCCCAGGTGAGCAAACGGCTCGTTATTTAGATCATATTCTTAACCGTTTGACCTTCATTGGTGCAATCTACATTACCGTAGTGTGTTTAATGCCTATGGTGCTACAAAGCTCGTTCGGTATTCCATTCCATTTGGGTGGGACATCGTTACTGATTGTAGTGGTAGTGGTAATGGACTTTATGGCGCAACTCCAAGCGCACCTTACTTCGCATCAATATGATAATCAAACGTTAATGAGAAAAACGACTGCTCATCCTAAGGGATAAGCGCACTTAGAAGGTTTCATCATGAAAGTACAAGCTTCTGTAAAGAAAATTTGTGGTAGCTGTAAAGTTATCCGTCGTAATGGGGTTATTCGCGTAATTTGTAGCGCAGAACCTCGTCATAAGCAGCGTCAAGGTTAATTTAATTAAGACCTGTTGATTTCAGTAGGCTAATTAGGTTATTATCCGCCCCTCAAGATTTTTGTGGGGCGGTTGATTATCTTGACTGCCTTTTTGGAGAAAATTGAATGGCTCGTATTGCCGGTGTAAACATTCCGGATAACAAGCATGCTGTTATCTCTCTCACGTATATTTTTGGTGTAGGTCGCCACACTGCTAAGAACATCTTGGCTGCTGTAGGTATCACTGAAACTACAAAGATCCGTGAATTAGATGATGCTCAGCTTGATGCGATTCGTGCAGAAGTTGCTAAGGTTCCGACCGAAGGTGATTTACGTCGCGAAATTTCCATGAACATTAAACGTTTAATGGATTTAGGCTGCTACCGCGGTCTTCGTCATCGTCGCAGCTTGCCTGTTCGCGGACAACGCACCAAAACTAACGCACGTACCCGTAAAGGTCCGCGCAAACCTATTAAGAAATAAGATTTCTGGAAGCTAAAAGATGGCTAAAGATACTCGCGCACGCAAGAAGGTCACTCGTACCGTCTCTGAAGGTGTCGCACACATTCACGCTTCTTTTAATAACACCATTGTTACGATTACCGATCGTCAAGGTAATGCATTGGCTTGGGCTACCTCAGGTGGACAAGGCTTCCGTGGATCACGTAAATCAACTCCGTTTGCTGCTCAGGTAGCTGCTGAAGTTGCTGGTAAAGCTGCTTTAGATTACGGTTTGAAAAACTTGGACGTCCTTGTAAAAGGTCCTGGTCCTGGTCGTGAATCTGCGGTTCGTGCATTAGGTGCAGTGGGTTATAAAATTAACAGCATTACCGATGTGACTCCAATTCCGCACAACGGTTGCCGTCCACCTAAAAAACGTCGCGTGTAAGGAGAAACATTCATGGCTCGTTATATTGGTCCAAAATGCAAACTCTCTCGCCGCGAAGGGACAGACCTGCAATTAAAATCTGGCGTTAAACCGTTTGACGTTAAGACTAAAAAACATGCTAAAGCTCCTGGCCAACATGGCGGGGCTCGTGGTAGCAAACAATCAGAGTACTCACTACAATTACGTGAAAAACAAAAAGTACGTCGTATGTACGGTGTGTTAGAGCGTCAATTTAGTAACTACTACAAAGAAGCTGCTCGTGTGAAAGGCGCAACAGGTGAAAACTTGTTGAAATTGCTTGAAAGCCGTCTTGATAACGTTGTTTATCGCATGGGTTTTGGTTCTACACGTGCAGAAGCTCGTCAGTTAGTATCTCACCGTAGCATCACTTTGAATGGTCGTCGTGTTAACATTGCATCTATCCAAGTTAAAGCTGGTGATGTAATTGCAGTACATGAAGGCGCTAAACAACAATTACGTATTAAAAACGCAATTGAATTAGCTGCTCAACGTGGTATCCCTGCTTGGATGGAAGTTGACCATTCTAAGTTAGAAGGTACATTCAAAGCTGCGCCAGATCGTTCTGATTTACCTGCTGAAATCAACGAAAGCTTGATTGTAGAATTGTATTCTAAATAATCCTTGAGGTAGCAATAAATGACGCGTACTGCAAACGAGTTTCTAACTCCGCAAGCGATCAAGGTCGAAGCGGTGAGCGGGACCTCGGCAAAAGTGATTCTGGAACCTTTAGAGCGTGGCTTTGGTCATACTCTAGGTAATGCTTTACGTCGCATTCTATTGTCTTCTTTACCTGGCGCTGCTGTGGTTGAAGTGGAAATAGAAGGTGTCGAGCACGAGTACAGTACTTTAGAAGGCTTGCAGCAGGACATCGTCGAGCTCTTGCTGAACCTAAAAGGATTGTCTATTAAGCTGTTCGATCAAAATGAAGCATATTTAACATTAGAGAAACAAGGGGCAGGTGATGTAACTGCAGCTGACCTTCGTTTACCTCATAATGTTGAAGTGGTTAACCCTGATCATTTAATCGGTACTTTGAGTTCTACAGGTTCATTAAAAATGCGCCTGAAAGTTGCTCAAGGTCGTGGTTATGAAACATCTGACTCACGTTTCCCTGAAGGTGAAACACGTCCAGTAGGTCGTTTACAGTTAGATGCTTCTTATAGCCCAATCAAGCGTGTTTCATACACAGTAGAAAATGCTCGTGTTGAACAACGTACCGATCTTGATAAGTTAGTGATCGATCTTGAGACTAACGGAACTGTTGATCCAGAAGAAGCAATCCGCAAAGCGGCAACAATCTTGCAACAACAAATTGCAATTTTTGTTGATCTTCAGAAAGATCAAACGCCTGTTGCTCAAGAACCTCGCGAAGAAGTTGACCCGATCTTGCTTCGTCCAGTAGATGATCTCGAGCTTACTGTTCGTTCTGCTAACTGTTTGAAGGCAGAAAATATTTACTACATTGGTGATCTTGTTCAACGTACTGAAGTTGAGTTGTTAAAAACTCCTAACCTAGGTAAAAAATCGTTAACAGAGATCAAAGATGTTTTGGCATCGAAAGGTTTACAACTCGGCATGCGTTTAGAGAACTGGCCACCCGCTAGTCTCCGTATGGATGACCGTTTTGCCTATCGTAGCCGTTAATTAAGTAGGACTATCACCATGCGTCATCGTAATAGTGGTGTGAAATTAGGCCGTACAAGCAGCCATCGTAAGGCGTTGTTCCAAAATTTAACAAATGCTTTAGTAGAGCACGAGTTAATTAAAACAACTTTGCCTAAAGCGAAAGAACTTCGCCGCGTTGCTGAGCCTTTAATCACTTTAGCTAAAAACGATACAGTAGCAAACCGTCGTTTAGCGTTTGCTCGTACTCGTTCTGCAGCAACTGTTGGTAAATTATTTACCGTTCTTGGCCCTCGTTACAAAGAACGTAACGGCGGTTATCTTCGTGTTCTTAAAGCGGGCTTCCGTGCAGGTGATGCTGCACCGATGGCTTACGTTGAACTCGTTGACCGTGAAGTAAAATAATACTTCTACGTGTAGAACAGTCAGTTGTTCCAAAAAAGACCGGTGTAATAACCGGTCTTTTTTATTGTCTGGTTTTCATCAGCATTTGAAATAGAAAACTTTTAAATCATAATTTGCTGATCAATTGTCGTTCGTAGATCAGGCCGATGTGCTAAATTAAGCCGTGTCACTATAAAAAATTAAATATAGATAAATATGTTCGATGTTGAAATTAAAATTCTAACTGTGAATGAGCTCAATGATTTTAGGGCGATTAGACTCTCCGCTTTAGTGAACACCCCAGAAATGTTTGGTTCTACTTATGCCGTAGAAGTGCTGAAACCATTGACGTTTTTTGAAAGCTGCTTATCAAATTCAACTATCTTTGGTGTTTATCACCACAATAGTATTATCGGTTTAGCAGCTTTGACACGAGAGCTTGGGGTAAAGCTTTGTCATAAAGCCTATTTATCCAGCGTAGTTATTGAACCAGAATTTCAAAGACAAGGGATCGCCAGTCAATTACTGGATGCTGTCATTGAATATAGCAAAGACGATGTCGAACAAATTTTACTGAGTGTTGCCGATGATAATCAGCCAGCCATTGATTTCTATCAGAAACGAGGCTTTCAAGTTTATGGTGTAGAATCAAAGGCATTGAAAAATAAGGCAGAATATACAGATGAACTGTTAATGAAGCTTTTCTTGCGCTAGCATTTATTTGCAGCTGATGAGTTTTTGGATCTATTCTTTCAAATTGCTAACTTGTCCATCGCTACAAATTTCACCCTTTCATTCATCTCTTTGTTTAAAGAGATCCGATCAAAAAACTCAGGATTTTTCACCCATCAATTTCTTTAAAATGTCCCGAAGTGATATGAAAAAACCGATGAATGACCAAACTTGACATTGCGTATTGTCAAATTTGTGCTTTAATAAAGTCATGGTTTATACAGGGTATAAAAAAAATGGAAAAGCAAGTTGATGTATTAATTATTGGAGCAGGTATCTCAGGGATCGGGTTAGCTGTGCATCTGTCTAAGAACTGCCCACAACGTAAATTCGAAATCTTGGAACGTCGTGATAGCTTTGGTGGAACTTGGGATTTATTCCGTTATCCTGGGATTCGCTCTGATTCGGATATGTCGACTTTTGGTTTTAATTTTAAACCTTGGGCAAAAGACAAAGTTTTAGCGAGTGGTGCGGAGATCAAGGGCTATTTAAGTGATGTGATCAGTGAAAATCAGTTAAAAGAGAAAATTCATTTTGGCCATCGTGTATTGTCTGCAAACTACGATTCAAGCAAGAAAAAATGGTCGGTTGAAATCGAAGACAGCAATAAGAAAAAGCAAACCTGGTCAGCAAATTTTGTAATGGGCTGTACCGGTTATTATAACTACGATCAAGGCTATGCACCGAAGTTCCCGAAACAAGAAGATTTCAAAGGTCAATTGATTCATCCACAACACTGGCCTGAGAACCTAGATTACACAGGTAAGAAAGTGGTGATCATTGGTAGTGGTGCTACTGCAATTACCCTTGTTCCTTCAATGGTGAAAGGTGGGGCAGGACATGTCACCATGTTACAGCGTTCGCCTTCGTATATTGCCACGATTCCTTCAATTGACTTTATTTATGAAAAAACCCGTAAATTTATGTCTGAAGAAACCGCGTATAAATTTACCCGTGCACGTAATATCGGTATGCAACGAGGTATCTATGCCCTGGCACAGAAATATCCGAAAACTGTTCGTCGCTTACTGTTAAAAGGCATTGAATTGCAGTTGAAAGGTAAGGTGGATATGAAACACTTTACCCCGAGCTATAATCCATGGGATCAGCGTCTTTGTGTGGTACCAGATGGTGATTTATTCAAGGCATTACGTGAAGGCCATGCTGATGTTGAAACAGATCAAATTGAAAAATTCACTACCAATGGCATCCAGTTAAAATCGGGGAAACACCTAGAGGCCGATATCATTATTTCTGCAACAGGCTTGGAAATTCAGATTTTGGGTGGGATAAAAGGTACGATTGATGGCAAGCCAATGGACACCTCTCAACACATGCTCTATCAAGGTGTGATGGTCAGTGATATACCCAATATGGCAATGATTATTGGCTATATCAATGCTTCTTGGACATTGAAAGTTGATATTGCAGCGGATTATATCTGTCGCTTGCTGAATCACATGGATAAAAATGGCTATGACGAAGTGATTGCTCATGCCGATCCGGCATTACGTGAACACGATACAATTATGGGCAAAATGTCTTCGGGCTATATCGCACGTGCGGCCAATGTGATGCCGAAACAAGGGAAAAAGGCACCGTGGAAAATTACCAATAACTATCTAGCCGACCGTAAAGAATTGAAAGATGCATCATTCAGTGATGAAGTCTTACACTTCCATAAACGTGGTGAGCAAGTTGAGCGTAAACCAAAGTTAGTGTCATAACTCATTTATTTCGTTCATGAAAACCCTATGCACCTGCATAGGGTTTTTTATTTGTAATGCGGCTTTAAATCTAGGCAATATCGCGTATATTGAGCAGATTGAAACATTTAGATTAAGGATAATTCAATGAAGCACATCTTCATCTTGGGGACATTATTACTCAGTACACTCGCCTTTGCAGATGATCTAAAACAAAAGCAATTGATTGCACAAAAGTTGGTATCTGTAGATGGAACAGAGCAGGGCTTGCAAAATACCGATAAAATGATTGTCGAGCAAATTCGTATGCGTTTGCCAAAGGATCTACCTGAAAGCTTTTATACGGACTTAAGCAAGAACCTGAATAGTGAACAGCGTAAGCAATTTATTGTACAGCGTTATGTCGAGAGTTTTAGCGAAAAGGAATTACAGGCGGCTTTGAATTTCTATCAGTCTGCTGAAGGCAAGACTTGGGCAAAAAAGGCCAGTGATGTCGGTGCTGAAGTTGCACATTTCACCACTCAGAATGCCCGTACCGCATTAAATACCACCATGCAGCAATATATGGATAATCCTTCCATTAAGCAGCTCTCGGCACGCATGAATCCACAGTCAGCACAAGCCACAGAAAAGGCTGCTAAAAAATAAATAAAAATGGGATCATGCATTCGGCGTGATCCCATTTCGTATTCAATTGGATCGATTGATTAGAGCGTACGTGAAATCAGTTCTTTCATGATTTCATTGGTACCTGCATAGATACGATTGGCACGATTATCGATATAAGCGCGAGCAATTGGATATTCCAGCATATAGCCATAACCACCATGTAGTTGTAAACAATCATCCACGACTTTTGAGAACATATCTGAGATCTTGTATTTGGCTGCGGCAGCGGCATCAACCCCCAAGCTTTCTTCAAGTTGGAGTTCCATACATCGATCCAGATAGGTACGGCAAAAATCAATTTCAGTACGTAATTCTGCCAGCTTAAAGCGGGTATTCTGGAAGGTACTAATCGCTTTGCCAAAGGCTTTACGATCTTTAGTGTATTGCACGGTATGCGCAAAGGCTGCTTCTGCACCTGCTTGGCAGATAATCGCGACCAGCATGCGCTCCCAAGCCAATTCTTTCATTAACATGATAAAGCCCATGCCTTCCATTCCCAACAAGTTTTCTTTCGGGACACGGACATTATCAAAGAACAATTCACAGGTATCTTGGCCTTTCATGCCGATTTTATTCAATGGTTTGCCTTTGCTAAAGCCCGCACGATCTGCTTCCACAATCAGCAAAGATAAATTAGCTGAACCTTTTTCATTGTTGCCAGTCTTACAGACCACGATTGCCATGTCACAGAGATAAC
This sequence comes from Acinetobacter sp. NBRC 110496, assembly GCF_000876115.1. Taxonomy (NCBI): domain Bacteria; kingdom Pseudomonadati; phylum Pseudomonadota; class Gammaproteobacteria; order Moraxellales; family Moraxellaceae; genus Acinetobacter; species Acinetobacter sp. NBRC 110496. Next base: position 17,326 of record NZ_BBTF01000013.1, on the reverse strand, counting down.
CATTGGTAATAAAGATCTTTGAACCATTGATGACATATTCATCGCCATCCAGTACCGCAGTCGTCCGTACTGCTTGAAGGTCTGAACCTGTTCCTGGCTCAGTCATGGCAATGGCCGTGACTGCTTCACCAGTGGCCATCTTTGGTAACCAGTATTGCTTCTGTGTTTCATTACCAAAGTTGTTGATATAATTGGCAACAATGTCGGAATGCAAAGAGAAACCAGTACTGGAATCCATGGCATAGGCTTGTTCTTCAATCAGAATCATGCTGTAAAGGCGGTCGACTCCTGAACCACCATATTGTTCTGGCATGGTCGTACAAAGCAAGCCAAGTTCACCTGCCTTATTCCATAAGTCACGGTCCACATGTTGTTGCTTCTCATATTTCTCAATATTTGGAACTACTTCTTTTTCATAGAATTTGCGCACGGTCTCGCGGAAGGCTTCATGATCTGAAGTAAACAGTTTGCGTGGAAGCATGTTTGGAACTGGACGAATAGCACCTGATTGCATTTGTTATTTTTCCCTAGTGTGTTGGATTTAAATCATCATGATCACCATACAAGAAATCGAAAATACTGAACAATGTGATCAATGCTCAATTTGATTGATGTATTTGGTCACTTGAGAAAAATCTCTAAGAACTTCATTGGCGAGATCAGGTACACTATGGAAAAATTGTTACATTGCGGAGCCCATCATGTCTGATGAAATGACACTGGAAGAGCGTAAGGTCGTGTATCGTGCACGTCGTGGTTTAAAAGAAATTGATGTGTATTTTGACCCGTATGTTAAAAACTACTATTTAACTGCCGATACGGCTGAAAAAGCCTTATTTGCAGAGCTTGTCGATCAAGAAGACCCTGATTTATTGGACTGGTTTATGGAAGTTGGGGAACCACCTCGTACAGAATTAAAAGACTTTATTCTCAAACTCAAACATTATGTACATGGCTAAGCATGTTTTTGAGTTGCAATACAGTAGGTTTGCGTTTGTGTTGCAACTCTTGCTGTTAATCTTTCTCCTGAGTTTACTCTATGCGTTAGTCAGCATTGGATGGTGGCTACTTAGTCTTCTAGGAATGACGATTTCTTGGTTTGTTTTTTTGAGACAGCCTCAGATCAGACGGTTTGAATACTTGGATCATCAGGACTGTTCATTCGAATTTTCGGATCCGACATTGAAAATTCAGCGTCGACAGATTGTTAAAATATTGGATCATCAACTCTATATTGCGCTCTATTTTTCTCATAAAAAGCATAAACCTTGCATCGTTTGGTGGGATCAATTGTCATACGCACAATGGAAAAAGTTAAAAATACGAGCAAAACTCAGCTGATTGTTTGACAATTATACAACTGTGCATAATTTAAAATAATATAAATTTCAAAGCCTTAAATTGTTTTTTTTGCTATTTTGATTAAATTGTTAGATTAAATACTCTAAAAAATCATAAAAGTAATGATTGTCAGACAATCTGACCATCAAGCCCGATTTATTTTCGTTAAAGTACAAATACCAACGTAAAGGGTGGTGGAGGTTCTAAATGGAAATTCCAACATGGTCGTTTCTGGTGATCGCAATTATTTTTGCGATTGTAGTAGGAAGAGCAGGAACTTTACTCAGGGAATATCTTGAATCACGTCAATCGCAACATGTTGCAGTGATCAAGAGAAAGAGATTGAAAGTGTCGTCAATATATCACTCTCCCGTGAATATCGATGATGAACGCCAATCTAGTATCTATCAAAAATAGATACACAAGTGTAGGAGGTCTCTATGGAGATTTCAATGTGGATGTTTCTAGTAATTGCAATCGTTATGGCGATCGTAGTAGGAAGAGCTGGGACATTACTCAAGGATTATTTTCAAAAAAACTAAAATATAAAGAGTTTCACGATTTTACCAGTTAATAAGTAGCATGTGCTGAACCGTCGCAATGCTACTTTTTTTTGCCTGAAATTTCTGTTGATGTGCCCAATTGTCAATTCTTTCGTCTGTGAATTGTGTCAAAATGTCCAAGTTAAAATTAGAGCAATTACTCTTTAATTCAAGTTTTGCATCTGATAATGTACAGCTAAAAGGAAAAAACAAATTATTAGAGGGACAGGAAGTATGTCTAAACTCCATAAAATTGGACAAGGTGTGGCGGTTACCGTTTTGGCAACATCAATGCTATCAGGATGTTCATATGTGATTAAAACGGGCGCCAATGTGGCACTTGGTTTTGGTGAGAAACATATTGTTCCACCGATTTTGGCAATGGATGATGCTGAAATGGTGTGTAATTCAGGTAATGCCTTAACTCCAGCGGTGATGTCAACCAAAGATATGGGTGCTGATCCAACCCGTATGGCCGTTTTACTTTATACCGCGTCGGGTGTTTGTGCGGAAAATCAGGCCTTGGAAGCAGAGTTGCGCTATTTACGTGCATCCAAATCAGGTCAGGTTTCTGAGGCACAAGATGCGCGTATTGAACAAAAACGTTGGGCTGCGATTGCGGCAGAGCGGCAATATGCGGGTTATCAGTTATTTGCCAACCGTTGGGAAACTAAATACAAATATAAACTAGGTGACTCATGTCCAACCATGCGCAATGATCTTGATCAAACCGTGTATTTACTTGGAATGGTGAGTGGCTTACAAGCTATGACCAATGATATTAACTCGGGTGGTGCAGTTAACGTGCCTAAAGATATTGCCGGGATTGTTGAACGTGGTATGACCTGCTTGGACAACGAAAAATTCTGGGGCGCGCCAATGGCGACCCGTGCAGTGATCTGGACTTTATTGCCAGGAGCGGGTGATGGTAAGCCTGAACCTTATGCAACCATGAAACAATCGATGCAAATTGGCGAGAAAAAAGGGGTACGTCTGGCACATGCTTTATATGCTGTTGCAGCCCAGGCGAGCGGTGATGATGCCAAGTTACGCGATGCATTCCGTTCTTATGCGAAGGCGACAAGTGATGATAAGCCTGCTAATCCACAGTTCCGTTTAATTGATAGAATGGCGGGTCTAATGGTGCGTGGTATTGCAGATCGTTACTGGACTGAGCATACCGGTGTTAGAGCGGGTGATGAAGGCTTAACTACTTTCTGGGATGATAAACAAGAAAGTTCGGCAGAATTAGACTCGCTGTTTGATGGTGGTGAGGGGGCTCCTGCGCAAGATCAAGTCGCTCCAGTACAAGATCAAGCCGCACCAGCACAAGAAACACCAGCTGAGTAACCTGAATTAAACGACCTTTTATAGGTGAAGCATCTAAACTTATAGAAGGTCGGTTTTTTCAAAAGGTGAGCGATAAATGAAAGATCAAATATGGATAAGCAAAATCATTTTGATCGCGATATGTATTTCCATATCGGCTTGTCTGCAAGTTTTTTCTGATCATTTTATTTATTGGCGACCCATCTTGCTTGACGAATTTTGGCGCATCTGGACTGCACACTGGGTACATGTCGGTTGGATTCATTTTCTGCTCAATATGATGGCCTTTGCTTGTTTGCCTTTTATTTTTCCGCATGTGCGCAATTGGCATCTAGGTGCATTATTGTTGATTTTGCCACCATTCATTAGTCTGATTTTTTATTTTTATTTACCTTATGTTGATGCTTATGCTGGACTTTCTGGAGTCTTGCATGGTCTCTATACCGCAGTCGGTGTAGTGTATTTGCAATATAAGAATGAACGAAAATTTGCAATCTTGGTGCTGGCATTAATTGCTGCCAAACTCATTTGGGAAAATACCTTTGGACAAACAGGGACAGCACAGTTGATCGGGAGTCCTGTGCTGACCGAAGCACATTTGATTGGCGCAATTGGTGGTCTGCTCTGTGGTATGGCTTATTTATTGATAAAAAATATAAAAATGAGAATGTAATAATCATTTGATAAATAAACTTAATAATATTTCAGTGGGTGTATAGAGGGATTGGTTATAAAGAGAATAAATCTATTCTCTATTGACCATGTACATTGAAAACTCAGCATCTTCGGAGGGATGTTGATCACAATAAACTGGAATAGATATGCAAGATGATGAACAGAAAAAATCTGGGTTAGGTCTATTGAGTAATATTTGGACCGAGTGGATATCAACTTTTATTTTCCTTTTTTTATTGCTTATTCGCTGGATTATTGGTACTGGAGAGATGATCCATGGCCAGTTATTACGGAAGGGGGAGCTTCTATATGGTGATTATTATAGGAGGTGCTTTTACTTTCTTTATGGTTTATCCGATGAGGCAAGCAACCGATCTGGGCCAGTTGGTTGAAATTTGAAGTATTTTCCTGAATCTAACCTTGTTTATCTGGGCGGGGATGTTGTTAAAACAGATGCGGATTGTCGATTTGTTTCTCAATATCTGGCGTCCCTGCAATCTCGTTTCCTAAACCTTGACCTGATTGATCGAATCGCTGCTAAAAATCAAACAAGCGATTTGTTGATCGGTAGAGTGGGTGATTAAGGAGCAGAGAGTCATAAGAGCTAGGTTGAAACTTATGACAATTATTATGTGATTAAAGATCGATACAGTTATGTTATAAATAGACGGAAAAGATTGAATAGCTTGCTTTAGGGTTAAACGCTCTGACCGTTTGAACAACGGTAAAAGTTTATTTAGGCTGTTAAATTTGTAATCAAAATAAGGATGAAATGCGAGGGTAGTCGAGAGAGTACATATAAATTGATAAAAACAACCAATAAAAAAGTGATTGCAGTCATTCTTTTTTCTAGAAGTTTGCTGCAAATTTAAGCTGTTAAAAAAGGACTGGTGATTCGATGGGTAAATGCATTTATCCATCAACCATGGACATCGCATGATTCAACATCTTCGGATGGATGTTGATAACAATAAATTGGAATAGACATGCAAAATGATCAAGAGAATAAGTCTGGATTAGCCCGGTTAGGCACTATCTGGAATGATTGGATATCAACCTTCATTATTCTTGCCTTGTTGCTAATGACTTTGCTTATTGGTACAGGCGAAATGATTCACGGTCAGATGCTTCGTATGGGGGAGCGTCTTTATGGTGATCAAACAACGGGGATGCAATATTCGTTTTTACGTGCGGAACCTGAAAAACCATCTTGTGATCGGCATCCAAACATTGATGCACAAGTTCAAGCGCAGATGAAAGCGAATGCTGCTGATGAGTTTGCGAGTATGTTTGGGGCTGCCTCTGAATCTGATGTTCGTGCCTCGCTATTAGCGGCACAACAACAATGTGAAGAAAAATATCAGTTCTATGATAAAGCGATGAAGCACTTGGAAGAGCATCCAAGTATTCGTACTTATCGTAAGGTTGAAACGACTTTCTTCGGTATCTTTAAATACGGTACTGAAAATCAAACAGTTATTTTATTGATTATGGTGTTGTTTGCTTCTATTACGGCATCTTTACGTTATCACCATATTAGTTTACGTGCACCTAAAACCAAGATTGATTTCCGTGTCTATTCTGCGTTGATGGTTGCGGGTAATGCATTGCTCAGTTATTCAGTATTGAGTCAATATCATTCAGTATTAAACTCGGGTGTAGAGGTTGCAGGCAAAACGACGGTATTGTACTGCTTGTGGATCACCTTATTTGTATCTCTCACCATCATTAGTATCTTCCAGTTCATTTTTATTCCAAAGTCTGCCCAACCGAATGGAAACTTTGGTTTGGCAGTATTGAGTGTTCCGCTGTATGCCTTCATGTCTCTGGTAACAGGGATTGTATTTACCTTCTTCATGGATTATCCAATGGGGCAAGGGATCTACTTAGGTATTCTGGTTGAGTTCTCGGGTATTTTCTTAAATCTGGCATTGTTCATCTGGGCTGGTATGTTGCTGACCCAAACCCGTGTCATGGATTTATTCTTAAACATCTTGCGTCCTTGGAACTTGGCACCAGAGACCTTAACTTGGTTGATCTTGATTGCAGCCGCGATTCCGACAGCCTATACAGGGGCTTCAGGGATTTTCGTTATTGCAGCGGGTGCGATCATTTATAAAGAAGTGTGGAACTCGGGTGCACGTCGTCAATATGCCTTAGCGGTCTCAGCGATGTCGGGCTCTTTGGGGGTGGTGATTCGTCCATGTTTATTGGTCATCCTGATTTCAATGCTGGATAGCCGTCATGTCACATCGACTGAATTATTTGATCATGGTATCTATGTCTTCTGGTTAACTGCATTCATCTTCCTCGGAGTTTCTCTGATTCTTGCTGAAGAAAAATTCCGTGTGAACTCGCCTAAAATTGCGGTTCCTGGCATGTTGCGTGCCTGCGTACCCGTGATTCCTTATGTGGTCATTGGTTTTGCGGTGGTGATGTTCTACAAGCTAGCTTTAGATACCTCAATCAATGAATTTACCGCACCAATGATTTTGCCATTGGTGTTGATTGCCATGATCTTGTTTGACAAGTTATTTGCATCGAAACTTGCACCTGCTCCAGTGGTTGATGTTCAGCATGAAGCCTTGGTTCGTGAACACGAGAAAAAATCTGAGTTCCTGAAATCACATGATCCACATGGCAGCAAAAGCCTTGGTTTTGGTGGAGCACTACGTTTTGCAACTTCAGAAACGGTGGGGCATATCGGCGCTTTAATCTTGCTGATGGCCTTGTCTGCGAGTGTGGGAGGATTAATCGAACGGGCTGAAGTGGTGGAGTTATTGCCAACTCATCTGGGTAATATCTATATTTCACTTGCCTTTATTGCACTGCTTCTTGCAATTATTGGAATGACCACTGATCCATTTGGTGCGGTGATTCTAGTTGCTGCGACGGTTGCACCAGTGGCTTACGAAAATGGTATCCATCCGATCCACTTCTGGATGATCGTATTGGTGGCATTCGAATTTGGTTATGTAACACCACCTGTTGCCTTGAATCACTTGCTGACGCGACTCTCCGTCGGGGATGAAGAGGTCTCGGCCGCCGATCGGGAAGCAAAAGAAAAATACACCAGTTTCTACTTCCGTTATGAGCGTTGGTTATTGCCGATTATCGTATTGTTCTCATCTTTGGTATTGGTGACTTATGCACCATATGTCTTCCAGATGTTTGGTTGGTATAAACATTAAGCGTTGAACCTAAAAAGCACCTTCGGGTGCTTTTTTATTGTTATTTTATTGAATAGGCTAATCTATGAAAGCATTGAGCCAGAAAGAATATCAGGCAACCTTTTTCCCTCCCATGTTAGATGTTACGGAGAGTGCCGAGGAAATTGTAGATTTATGGGGCTATGCTGATCTTGTGATTGAACAGTGGTATCATTCCTGTACGGCTTGGGAATGGTATGTGAAACATATTTATGAAACTCAAGATGGGCAATTCCAGCATATTAATATCCCAGTACCCTTAGATAATACCTATCTTGTGGTCGTTGTTGATAAGCCGAAACGGGAAATTCTAGGTCACTATGTACTGGATTTACACCCTGATCCAAAGTCATGAACTTACAATACTGACTTTTTTGACCTTTGTATTAAAGGGCTACATAACAAAATCGCTGAGAGAATAATGCCAAAACCAATCACGCTATATAAGTCAGGCACTTCATTCCACAGTAAAAAGCCCCAAAGTCCTGCAAAGATAATTGCAATATAGTTGACTGGCGCAATCTGCCCAGCAGGGGCCAGACGGTAGGCATGTGACATAAATATCTGGCTGACATTGGCCAGTACACCTGCACCAATCAAAAACAATAATTCTTGTAAATGATAAGGGCGCCATACCCAAAACATCGGAATGACAGACAATAAAGAACCAATCAAGCAGAAATAAAACACAATACGTTCAGGCGGTTCGGTTTGAGTCAGGGCACGTACTGTGACAAAGGCCATCGAGGCCAACAGGCTGGAGCTGATCCCGACAACAGAAATCCAGTTGAATAAGCCTTGATCAGGCTTGGCCACACAGAACACCCCGATAAAGCCGAGTGTTGCAGCAACTAGCATCGCCGTCGTGACTTTTTCTTTGAGAAACAGCCAAGCAATCAGCGGAATAAAAATCGGAGATGAGTAGGTAAACACCATGGCATTGGAAAGTTTTAAATGCGCAATCGCATAGAAAAAGCCATACATGGCAGCAAGCCCGACAATGCTACGCCAAGTATGCATCCACAGTTTTTCTGTTTTTACAAAACTAGTTCCTTGTTTAAATATAAAAGGCAAAAACAGGATCAACCCAACCACATTGCGGAAAAATACAATGGTGTAGTTATCGACGCTATGTGAAGCATAACGAATACAAATGCCCATTACAGAAAAAAGCAGCGCAGAAAGGGTAAGGCAACCAATCGCCATCATCAGGTTGCGATTGGTGTGTTGAGCATCCATAGCGATTCGGGTATTGGAAGATTGCGCTTATTTTATGCTGCTGTAAGGATGAAAGGAATGAGATTCTTCACCCAATCTATGCTCAGGACACTTAACTCAATGTGTCAGAAAATTGTTTCAGATAATCACTGGGTGTCATGCTGGTTTCACGCTTAAACATGGCACTAAAGGCACTTGGACTGTCATAGCCCAAGTCCAAGGCAACATTTAAAACGGGTTTGTTCAGAGACAAATCAATCATGGCTTGCATCAGTTTGGCTTGGCGTACCCAGTGAGAAAAATGCAGACCAGTTTCATTCTGGAAATGCCGTGCCAGAGTTTTACTGCTGATATGCAGTTGCTGTGCTGTCTCTTCGAGCCCCCAGTCCAAGGCCAAATTGTCTTTAATTCTTTGGCACAGTTGCAAAAGCTTGGGGCTTTGAGGGTCGGGTAAGTTAAAGGCCAAAGCAGGTAATAAGCGCACTTCGTCCAGAATGAGTTGCAGCAGTCTTTCATCACGACTATTCGGCTGGATGGCTGTTTTGATCTGCATTGCGCTACTCATTAGCTCTCGTAGTAAAGCAGGAATGGCAACCACACGGCATTCTGAACTCAGATGCGTTTGTGCTGAGGTTTCTATAAAAATCCCTCGGGCTTTGACATCACCGCTACTGAGTAGGGCATGTGGTTTATGCGCTGGAATCCAGACCCCACGTCCAGGCGGGGTAATCCAAATCCCCTCATGCGTTTGTACCCGAATCACGCCAGAAAGAGTATGAATCAATTGAATTCGGTCATGACTATGCCAATCCTCGATATGCCCATGCGGATAGTTTTCCGAAAAAGCATAAACGGGATAATCCATAAATCCATGTTGAAAATTTTTTCCCATCTTGGCAGATATCCTGAATAGATTGTCTGTTTTTCGATAGTAGTCGTCTTATTATCGAGGAACAGTGCATTGATTATTTTTTAGCATGACTGGTACTGCAATGTATAGGTATCTAGATCATGATCCAGAAAGCGTATTTTTATCCCTTATTGGCCATTTTGTTTTGGGCGGGCAATGTGGTGGTGTCGAAAATGGCCAGCCATGCTATTTCGCCTGTGGCGATTACGTTTTATCGTCTGGTGCTGGCACTCGCCGTGATGAGTACCTTTGTGCTGATTCCAGTCTGGAGAAATCGCAAAACCATTCAGCAGTACTGGAAACAATTGGCATTAGGTGGCTTTCTGTCCGTGTCTCTCTTCCAGTTTTTGTCTTATCAGGCGGCATCGACCACGACGGCGACCAATATGGCGATTGTAACGGCATTGATTCCTTTGCTGACCATGATTTTAAGTAGTGTGATGCTGAAAGATCGGCTAAGTTACGGCATGTTGTTTGGCGGTGCCTTATCTTTTTATGGCATCTTGTATTTGCTGAGTCATGGTTCAATTACAGATATCTGGAAGCAAGGAGTGCATTTGGGTGATGGTTTGATGCTGATTGCTGCGGCTGGTTATGCCCTATATGGGGTGCTATTAAAGCGTTGGAAAATGCCAATTCCTGCATGGCAATCGAATTTTGTACAATCCTGTTTTGCGATTGTCTATGTATTGCCTTTCTTTATCTTCTTGCCTGCTTCGCAAATGCAATTGAACCAACAGACTATTCCCTTAATTGTCTATGCCAGTATTTTTTCGTCAGTACTGTTGTCGTATTTATGGATCGAAGGAGTAAGACATTTAGGGCCAAATCGAAACAGTATTTTTATGAACCTTTTACCTTTATTTACTGCGTTGATTGCGGTGGCCTTGTTGGGGGAGCATTTACAGATGTTCCACTACATTGGCGGTGGTTTAACTTTGCTGGGCATTCTAATTGCACAGACGATTCAAAAGCCAATTCAGTTTAAACAGGGTACCAAGCAAATTTTAGATTAAAGGGCGATGATATGAAAAAGCATTAACTGCTGTTAATGCTTTTATTTATCAAGATTTACTTTGTGCCGCAATTTGGGCTTCTAGCAGTTTGATTTGATCTTCTTTCAATTTCAGCAGAGTATCAACATCGTTATGTTGCTGCTTTAATTCATGCTGCTGGTCTTGCAATTGTTGATGAATATCATCCAGTTTGGCAATTTCTTCTTTTGCCAAACTATCATTTACAGGCAAGGGGTCTTTCACAATCGATTCTTCAACCAATTGGATTGGAGCAGCAACATCACTTGTTGCGGTGCTCACCTCATCAGACGTGGCAGCTTCTGCTTGCGCAGGAGCAACGGTTTTTTCTGCAACAGGCTGTGCAGATGTGGACACGGTTGATTGCTGGTCTTTTTGTGCTAGAAACCATTGGACAGCAAGGAACAGCACCACAACAACACTCATTCCACCAATTATTATCCATAATAATTTGGAATTTTCTGTTTGGTATGCGGACATCACTTTAAACCTTCTAGTCAAAATGACGAGGTTTGAACTGTATCACCCCAATTTCATCTGGCTCAGCGGATTGCGCCGGTTCCACGTGGGTCGGGCGCTTTTCGCTATAAGCACATTCGATACATTCAATCCACTCGTCATCCACAGTGATGATCTTAACCACACGATCTAAGGCTCCACATTTTGGGCATTTTGCGCCCGCGATGAACTGTCTTTTCATGTCAGTTAATTACACCCTGTGAACAATAATGACGTAGTTTAAGCGGTTTTATCGGTGTTCGTCCAACCTTGATGGCGTAATAATGCATCTATTTTCGGTTCTCTTTTTCGGAAATTGCGAAACGCATCAAGTGCTGTATCTTTTCCGCCAACTGCTAGAATAAACTTTCTAAACTCTTTTCCAGTCTCGGTATTAAAAATACCTTCGCTTTCGAAACGATCGAAGGCATCACTGGCTAAAACTTCTGCCCATTTATAAGAGTAGTAACCTGCCGCATAACCACCTGCAAAAATATGACTAAAGCTGTGCTGGAAACGGTTATAAGCTACCGTGGGAACCACGGCAAATTGATCACGGATATCGTCCAATGTCGTTTGGATTTGCTGACTGTTTAAGGCTGGTGCTTGGCGGTGAATGCTGAGATCAAACAATGCAAATTCAATCTGACGCAAGGTTTGCATACCAGACTGGAAGAAACGTGCATTCAACAATGCAGATAGCAATTCTTGCGGTAAAGTCTGTTTAGTTTCGGTGTGCTCACTGAGTACATCCAAACTTTCATTGTCCCATGCCCAGAATTCCATAAACTGGCTTGGTAACTCCACTGCATCCCACGCCACGCCGTGAGTACCTGCTACCGAGATATTATCCACTTCGGTGAGCATATGATGTAAGCCATGACCAAACTCATGGAATAAAGTAATCACTTCATCGTGGGTGAGGAGCGCAGGTTGGTCGCCAATCGGTGGGGTGAAGTTACACACCATATAGCAAATCGGTTTTTGTAGACCCTTGGCGGTTTGTACACGAGAACGGAAACCGCTCATCCATGCACCACCACGTTTTCCGTTACGGGCATATAAATCGAAGTAGAAACCGCCGACCACTTGGCCTTGATCTTCAATTTCGAAATAACGGACATCATCTTGCCAGACAGGGGCTTGGCGCTCAACGATCTGGATGCCGTAAAGGCGTTGTACGATCTGGAATAAACCTTGTACCACTTTGGGTGCAGGGAAATAGGGTTTCAATGCTTCTTGAGAAAGATTGAACTGTTGTTGTTTCAACTTCTCAGAATAGTAGGTTGCATCCCACGGTTTTAACTCTGCAATGCCATCTTGTTGTGCAATCGCTTTCAGTTCTGCAATTTCGGCAAGCGCTGGGGTACGCGCATGTTCTGCCAGATCAACCAAGAATTGATTCACCGTTTCCACATCAGGTGCCATTTTGCTGGCAAGGGAATATTCAGCGAAGTTGTTGAAACCAAGCAGTTGCGCCATTTCTTGGCGTAAGCTCAGGATTTCCTCCATCACCGGGGTATTGTCAAATTCAGTCTTATCAGATTGTTCTGAGGCGCGGGTGACATAGGCCTTATACAACTCTTCTCTTAATTCACGATCATCCGCATAGGTCATAATTGCAAAATAAGCAGGGAAGTCGAGTGTGGCAACGGCTTGTTCAAGCTCACGTTGTTGTCCGTATTGTTTTAACAATTCAACACTGCTTTGCGGCAGGCCTTTGAGTTGTGCTTCCGTTAAAGGTTTAAAGTAAGCTTGGGTTGCATCGAGGACATGATTGGAAAAGTCTGAAGACAGTTGGGATAAACGAGCCGAGATTTCAGCGTAACGCTTTTTGGCTTCACCTTGGAGTGCAACACCTGACAGTTTAAAGTCACGTAACGCGAGTTTGATCGCGCTTTGTTGTGCTTCGCTCAGCGTTTGAAATACGGCGCTGTCATGGATCTGTTGATAGGTTTGATACAACGCCGTATGTTGTCCAAGCTGCGTATAGTACTCACTTAAACTCGGTAACAGCGCTTGATACACTTCACGGGTTTCAGCATTGTTCATGACCGCATTCAGATGCGACAAAATGCCCCACGATTCACTCATGTTATTTTCAAGTTGGTCGACTTCTGCCAAGGTTGCCAGTTGGGCTTCAGGGCTTTGCGGAACTTCATTGAGTTGGTTTAAGAAGTTTTGACCGTTTTGAATGGTCTGTTCAATCTGTTGTTTTAAATCGGCAAGTTGAATTTGATTAAATTGAGGAACGGGAAGCGTTGCTTGTTGGAGTGTCATTGTATTTTTGCCATATTCATCTTTAAACATAGTTATAGATGTAGGGCTTAGTGGGGAGGAAATCAAGGTTGATTGATTATTTATTCGTTGGGTTTTGCGTTGCGACCTGGATTTTATCAATCGATAGCACATAGGTACCAAAATAACTTTGACGTGTCGATAACTCCAATTTGAGTTGATGGTTTTTATACACCTGATATTCAGTCGAGGTCATTCTAAAGATCGGTATGTTGGAATAAGCTGTTTTAAAAAAATAGATAGTTCCCTGTCTGGTGTGCTTTTTTTCGACAATCGCTGACGCCTCTATTATTTGCAAATCTCCAGTGATATACGTCCAGATCATTGGAAGCGTACCGGCTAAGTTGAGCCAGAGTACGGGAATAATGAATAAAGGGAAAATAAATAAAGCATAACGTTTAGGTTGTTTTTGTACTTTTTCCCATTGTCTAGGAATCACCCATTCCTGTCTTTTTTTCAAATAGAGAAAATAAATAAGGAGTAAGGCATAGAGGAAACAAGCAATGATTAAGGCGACAATTTCTACCGTAAAGTTAGGTGAAAAATCACTCCAAAATACAGAAATAGCAGCACCGATTGTGAGAAAGAAAAAGAGGATAGAAAAGTAATGGTGATAATAATATTTTGTGATACGGTAGTGAGTCATTCGGATTTTATTTATATTTAGAAATAGTCTATCTATTCATTATATAACAAAAAATAAGAGAGCCGAAGCTCCCTTGTCTTTTCAAAATTATTCAGCCTTTGTTTTCGCGTTCGACTTTTTCTTTTTCACTTTCTTTTTGGCCTTTTCTTTGATTTCTGGTTTAGCAGACGCTTTTTTAGCTGGCTTTTTGCTATAAGAGCTTGGTTTGTTCTTATCCTTTTTCTTACGTACAGGCTTCTCACCATCTTCACTGACTTTAGACTTCGTAGATGCCGGTTTGCCAAAGACTTCTTCAGTTGTTGAAGTACGATTTGAGCTAGAAGGATTCGCAGTACGAGGGGCTTTCTGGCGAATTACACGGCCTAAATGCGTCAGCTGCTGGACCAGTTGGAAGTCAATTTTACGTTCTTCCAGATTTACACCAGCCACTTGAATCTTGACTTCATCGCCGAGGCTAAACGATTGACCTCGATTCTGACCGATTAAGCTTTGGCTGGCCTGATCATACAGGAAGAAGTCTTCACCCAATTGGCTGACATGAATCATGCCATCGACATATAAATCTTTGAGCGTTACGAATAGACCAAATTCTGTCACCGCACTAATGATACCAACAAACTCATCACCTAAATGCTGTTGCATATAATGGCACTTCAACCAAGTCGTCACGCTGCGTGAAGCTTCATCGGCACGACGTTCAGTTTGTGAGAAATGCTCGCCCGCATCATCTAAAGCAGCACCAGACAATGGGTAAGGTTTCTTAGCGAGATAGGCTTTAATGGCACGGTGTAACAATAAATCTGGGTAACGACGAATTGGTGAAGTGAAATGCGTATAGGCTTCATAAGCAAGACCGTAATGTCCGGCATTGTTTGCACCATAATAGGCTTGCATCATTGAACGTAACAGCACCGCATGGATACTTGGCGCATCTAAACGATCTTTGGTCGCTTCAATCACCGCTTGATAATCGGCTTGAGTAGGTTGTTCTGGGAATGGCAAACCGAGCAATTTGACAAAATCACGTACTTTTTGAATACGTGAGAATTCAGGTGCCTCATGCACACGATATAACATTGGAATATCATGTTCTAAAGAGTATTCAGCTGCAGCAACGTTGGCCAACAACATACATTCTTCAATCAGTTTATGCGCATCATTACGGGTACGTGGCAAGATTTCTTTGATGCCGCCTAACTCATCAAAGGTCATGTAGGTTTCAACGGTTTCAAATTCCATTGCATGACGTTTGGCCCGTAACTCTTTCAATGTTTGATAGAGCTGGAATAAGGTATTTAGTGATTTATGAATGGTCTTGTCTTCAAGAATTGCATCTGTTGCCCCTTCAAAATATTGACCAACTTGGGTATAGGTCAAACGGGCTTTGGAATGCATTACTGCAGGGTAGAACTCATAACCTGTGACTTTACCTGCACGAGACAGTTTTAAATCGCAGACCATACATAAACGGTCAACATGTGGATTTAAAGAACAGAGGCCATTGGATAATGCTTCTGGCAGCATCGGCAGCACGAAATGTGGGAAATAAACAGAGGTTCCACGTTCTTCAGCTTCTTCATTTAAAGGTGAGTCTAAACGAACATAGTGACTGACATCTGCAATCGCAACCACAACTCGGTAACCACCACCTGCACGTTTTTCTGCAAAAACGGCATCGTCAAAGTCGCGTGCATCTTCGCCATCAATGGTGACCAGTGGTAGATCTCGTAAATCAACACGACCTTTAAGATCTTTTGCCGAAGGTTCTTTAAAACTCTCTGCTTCTTTAATCACCGCTTCCGGGAATTCATAAGGTAGACCAAACTCTAGAATGGTTTGCGGAATAATAATCTCGGTATCGGCTTTATCTGACATCGATTGAACAATGTGACCTGTCGCCAGCTCTTCACGGGTCGGGTAGTCATCAATCGCGACACGCAGCATATCACCCACTTTGGCATTGGCGTGTTGAATCAATTCTTTTTCAAGGGTAATCGGTTGATGCTGATTCGGATTACTTGGTTGAATAAAGTATTCACCTTCATGCTCAGACACTTTACCAATAATTTGTTTGACGCGACGTTGCACCACTTCGGTAATAAAGCCCCATGCTTTACCTTTACGGTCAACTGAGGTCTGACGGACCTTAACTCGATCGCCATTAAAGACCAAACGTAACTCACGTTCAGGCAGCAGTACATCATTCTGTCCCGCAATGTTGGCAGTCCCCAAACCTTTACTATTAATATAGACCGTTGCTTCGTGGCTTGGTAAATCGGTTGCAGGCTGGTATTTAAATCCATCCTTCATCAATTGTCCGTCACGGACCATCGCACTTAAACGATGATTCAAGGCATCGATACTTTTTTGATCGGGGATATTAAAGTGGTCGACAAGCTCTGCATGAGACTGTGCAGTTTTTAGTTGTTCTAATGTAGTTAAAATAAGAGTTCGGCTAGGAATAGGATTATCGTAACGTTGCGCTTCTGCTTTTGCTTCGGGATCGGCCCAATTTTTAGTCATATCGTTTCATTTCACATCTGGCAGATCGGTTTAGCATAAGTCATTCAAACTCTAACTGCACGTCAAAGATTGCAAGATTCTGTTTATTGCCCCGATCCAAATAAAGGAGATAAGCCTATATTAACAAGCACGGCGCTAAAAAATGCTGAAAAAATGCGAAAATTGATTAAAAAGTATTTGATTGAACTGAAAAAGAAGAAAAAAACAGGAACATCCCTTGTGTAATGTGGTTTTAGTTTGTATTATTACGCTCGTGTTACGGTGAGATGGGTGAGTGGCTGAAACCACATCCCTGCTAAGGATGCATACGGGTAACTGTATCGAGGGTTCGAATCCCTCTCTCACCGCCACTTTACTTAAAGCGCTCATAGCTCAGCTGGATAGAGCACTTGGCTACGAACTAAGGGGTCGGGAGTTCGAATCTCTCTGAGCGCACCAAGTAAAGATTTAAAGTAACACATGCCTCATTGGCAACATAAGTAATGCGCTCATAGCTCAGCTGGATAGAGCACTTGGCTACGAACTAAGGGGTCGGGAGTTCGAATCTCTCTGAGCGCACCAACTTAATAAAAGAAACCGCTTAATTGCGGTTTTTTTGCGCCTGATATTTGTGAACCGCATGTGAGTAATCGCATAAATATAAAAAAGCCGCTGATGACAGCGGCTTTTTTTATGAATTGATTTAGAAATGATTCACTGAACTTAATAGATGATCTGTAAGTGAATTTAATGGTGATTGAAGTGACACAAGATCTGTTAAAGAACCACCATTTGGATGTGGTTCGCCAACAGCAATGCCTGAAGCCACTGTTCCTGTCAACGCATCTAAAATTCCATCTATGCTTCCATGTGCATTGTAATCGCCATGTCCAACACTAATATTGATTAGATTATTGAGACTATCTAGTGATCCATCGCTGGCTAAGTGGCCTACATGATTTTGAAGCGCATCAATCGCGATATTACCATTACTAATGACGGTTTGGATCGGTTGAGCAATACCTGAAATCACATCTGCGCTATTTACACCATGGTTAAGCGTACCCAGAATATCTGTAATTGAGCCAAGATGATTGCTACCACCACCTGTAATACCGCCAGTG